>CAZURA010000085.1:0-24294 GCA_964622985.1 uncultured Bacteroides sp.
ATAACCCCCAATATTACTGAGAAATTCAATATGTTTTAAGTGCATACCCCAGATTGATTAATATCGCAATCCAAATGAGTAAGAAGAACATTATTTGAAACATCCAGGCTGGTTAATTCATTATTCCAGCAACTAAACCACTCTAAAAGGAGATTGCTAGAAATATCCAGGCTGGGTATATGGTTCACACCGCACATCAAATGTGTTAATGAGGTATTATTTGAAACATCCAGGTTGGCTAATTGGTTTCCAGTGCAATCCAATCTTATTAGAGCAGTATTATTTGAAACATTTAAATTGTTCAGTTCATTACTCCCACATGCAAGTTCTTCTAACTGTGTATTATTTGAAAAATCAAGACTTGTTATTTGGTTAGTAAAACAGTTGAGATATTCCAGGTTGACGAATGCCTCAATACCTGTCATGTCAGTAATCTCCCGGCCATTTACATATAAAGACTGAACAGATTCTGCTTCAAAACTGCTGATGATACCGTCCTGGTTGATATCCACTCCCTCCTCGATCAGCGCATTCAGAAAATTAGGGTCGACAATATGAACCGTATCGACTTCTCCAGTGACTGTGTCACCAGTCACAACCAGCTTATATGATGAGCTACTCTGGATCGGGTTGGGATCGTAAATTGAAACGCCGACATAATATTTACCAGGATCAAGATCGGTTCTTTCATATTCCTCTGGAGTCGTGCCGTAGTGATTACTACCTCAAATTGTTATGGTATTACCTTCAATTTTGAACAGAAAGAGATCCAGGTCAGCTGAAAAATCGTATAGATTAAGCTTAACATAGCCAGATGGCAGTGTGACTTCATAAAGATCTTCAACATCATCGTCACTTACAACTATCGAACCGACATCATCAACTGTTGCTGTACCATTTACACCGACAGGAAAGGGTCCGAACAGTTGTTGAGCCGCACCCGGACTATCATTTGGCTCCACCTCATCTACGAAGTCAACAACCGGACTATAGACCGCACTGTGAACATTATAGACTTCATTTTGAGATGTTTTTGTACTCAAATATGCTTTAGATGTATCATGACTACGAAGATTTTGTGAAACTAATGGGATAACATATACCATACTCATTATTAGAACGAGGATATATCGTTTCATCACACCGGGATATTAAGGTTATTAGTAAGACGTATGAGTCAATTATTTTGTTGACTCTTAATGGATTAAGGCGATGCTGCTCTAAAACAGCCGGACGGTGAGTTAAGCAGGTAAAACTTAACTGATCGTCCCATTAATCCAGGAAGAATGTTACCTGAATGTTAGCAGAAAATCTGACCGTATAATTTTGCAGTGAGATCCTGAACAATTAAACGTGCCGTTATTTGCTGCTGAAATATGAAGGAGGATACCTCCCACAATGTGGTATTCAGAAATTGTACTCCAGATAAGTGTCAACTCGAATGAATGCCTGTTGGATTTAGGCCATGTTAAAACTGGAATTGATCAGAACGGATCTTTCCAAGGAGCGTTGGATAGGAATAAGAATCTTCTTCTGATAGTGTGATCTCAACCTCAGCTGATTCAAAGAAAAAAGCAACCGTTTGAAGCAGGTTGTCTACCAAAGTTTTCTTTTCAGAAAATGCCTCAAAACCAACACTCCAGTACCTGTTATTATTTATAATGATTTCAGTAAGCTCAACAAAACAACCATCATCGGGAAATCCCTGCTTCCCTGATGAATCAATCTCCACTACTTCTTCTCCATCCGTTGAGTATTTTCTGATTGTTCTTGTCTTTTTCACCTCAATCCACACGCTTCTATCCTGGTCTACCCCTTTCAATAATTGAGCTACCGCGTTACCCGCCATCGACCATTTTTCCCATATTTCAATATTCCCGATTATATGGTCCCTTATGCATAGTTGATCAATTGTTTTGACAAAAGATTTAATCTCAAACCTGTGTTCCCTGAATTTCACACCAACTGTTTCAGCATTCGGGTATACCAGGTAAGTATCTGTACGAGTCCCAAATCCCTGCTTATATTTGCTTCTGTTAAACCAGTCCTGAAATTCAGGAGGCACCTCTCCACGCATGAACCATCTTATTTCCGCAGTCAGGTAAAAATAAGACGAAGCAATATCACTTTTTGCCTGATTCATCATAAATCGAAAAGTCTTTAATGAATCTAAATTCGGTCATTTATGAAAAAAAACAAAAGAATCTTTCCATGATTGAATGCAATACTGTTACAAACTGGTCTCTGAAAAACCACTTTACATGTATTCCCTTGCTGCATTACTTCCTCATTATAATGCCTTGAGAGTATCACCTCCCCATAAATGGGGACTGGCAGGCAAAGAAGATCCAGACAAAGTATATGTCCAGTGTCTGGACGCACAACCATATACTGATGGAGGTACAGCAATATTTGAGATTATCCGGGAAGAGTTGTAAGATGCTGCTTGTCAAGAGTATTCAGGTTTACCCATCGTGCCAATAAAAACGATAGCTCCTGTTGAGTTCTCTTTAATAAGATACAGGAACGGTTTATCCGCTTTGAAATGAATAGGACCACCTCCACCGGCACTGGTAAAAGAGATCTCTACAATAGTGGCCGCTGCAGCTTCAGTACCTTCTTCCTGCACATCAATGAAAGTCTGGTGGATGACCCTGGAGATAAACAGGTTCCCGTCGGGATGGATCCTGGTGAAATCTGCTTCATATTCTGAGAAAGCCACACCAAGTCCAAGGTTCTTTAATGGATCGTTCAGAAGTTTTTTAAACTCATATTTGAACTTGGGCAGATCGATCTGGACACCAGTATATGTGGAATTATCGAACCAGGAACTCCAGTTGGCCATATCCAGCTTGTCAACCAGATCAGAGACTTCCTTCCCATGCGAAGGTAACATGACCACCATGCTGAAGGTGCTGTCCCCGTATGGCAGTTCCACCGCTGTAAAGTCCTCATTTGAAGTATATGCAAAATCACCGGAAATACGCATGTAGTCAGCCTGATGGATGGTCCCGTCAGTAAGATGGAAATCTCCCTGATATGTATCCGATTTCTCAAATTCATATTTCCACTGTGCATTGAAATAGATGGCATTGATGAGATACATCACTGCCTCAGTTGGGATGAAATCCAACATATCTTTGATCTTACCATTGGTTTTATCCTCAATCCATTGATTGATCGTTTCCACGGTTTGGGGATCACCAAAATCGATTTCCTTTACTTCTGCATCAAAATAATCCTTGTTGGTGTCAATGAAATCTGATAAGACCTGGAATCCCAAACGATACCAGATGCTGTTGGCGATGGAGAATTCTACACGGTCATCCAAATCCAGGAGCTGATCCATCAGGTCCTTATAACTTTCATTGACTTCCTCCGTAGTGAGATCACCGAAATGAAGCACATTGTAAAATGCATCCAGGGTAGTTCCGGCCGCACCGTTATAAGTCATTCCCAGAGCATAAGCTACACTCAGGGGAGAGATCATGATATTGTCTTCTTCACTGAGACTATACACTTCCCTGAATAATTCGAAGCCAAAAGCTTTATCTGCCTCAATGACCTCTGCTGCCTTTTTTCTTAGGATTATTTTCGGGATTTCTTTCTGTATGGGTTCAGATTCCTCGCATGATGGAAGAGCACTCATCAGAATCAGAAATGATATTACATATGTGATATAGTGTTTCATGATGATATCAGAATAGATTGTAGTAGGAAGATGCAGGATTTGCACATATGGTTGCTTTCATTAGGGGTGGTTACCCCTTGCATCGGCATACCTATTTTCTTAGTTTTATAAAAACATTATCAAGATATGGCTCTTCTACTATTCTATCTGTTCCTTGCCCTGTTTGTTTCATTCCTCTGTTCGGTGATGGAATCTGTTTTACTCTCTACCCCCTTATCCTACCTGTATGCAAGAAAAGAGGGCGGTCAAAAATCAGCTGACACATTTATCAGACTAAAGAACAAGATTGACAGGCCATTAGCAGCCATACTATCGCTGAATACAATTGCTCATACCATAGGTGCTGCCGGAGTAGGAGCCCAGGCAACCAGGATATTTGGAGAAGTCTATTTTGGAATAGTTTCCGCCATCCTTACACTTCTGATATTGGTCTTTTCTGAGATTATTCCGAAGACGATTGGTGCCAGCTACTGGAGAAGATTGGCCATGGCTTCGGGAATTATCATCAATACCATGGTTATCATCACCTATCCATTAGTACTTATGACAGGGTATATCACAAATCTGGTCTCCAAAAAAAATGGGAAGCTCTCAGTGAGCAGAGAGGAGCTATTGGCGATGGCAAAGATTGGAACTGAAGAAGGGATTATAAAGGAAAAAGAGAATAAGATCATCCAGAATATCATCCGTCTCAAAAATGTAAAGGTTTCGGATATAATGACACCAAGAGTAGTCGTCACTATCGCAGATGAACACATGTCCCTTGAAGACTTCCTCCGGAACAAGGAGTTTCTTCACTATTCACGAATTCCGGTATATGCAAATAACAGAGAAAATATTACAGGTTACATTTTTCGTCAGAACGTATTTGAAAAGCTTGCTGAAAAGGAGAAGAATCTAAAGCTTCAGGACATTCGCAGAGAGATCGTCGTGGTGAATAGTCTACAAACACTCCTCAGTGTCTGGGAACTGTTGCTCGATAAGAAAGAGCATATCGCCCTCATCGTAGATGAGTATGGAGGAGTGGATGGTATTGTAACCATGGAAGACATCATTGAGACCATTCTGGGTTTGGAAATTGTGGATGAGCACGACAGGATAACCGACATGCAGCAATATGCCCGCGAAAAGTGGAGTGAGCGAAAAGCTAAGTATAATGTACTTATGGATAAGGATTAATCAGTAGCTCATCTACTCAAAGATATTCCCCACTCTTATCCCAAAGTTGAGGGTGCGGGGCTGACAGGGTCCGTAGATATAACCGGCATCACGAAATACTCCCCGGTCGTGCTTGGCCTGGGTCTGGTTGAACAGGTTCTTGATCCCTGCGTAAATCTGCAGCGTGGTCTCACGGCTAAGACTAAAATCATATGAAAAAAGCATGTCAAAGATCAGGAACTGCTCAGATCTCTCCAGCCTCTCTCCTGCGATCACATCGCCATTGATCAGCGCCTGTTGCTGCAGAGGATCTATGGATGAGGGATCGAGCCCGAAATGGGGAACGTACATGGACCCCGTATAATTCATTGTCAATGTGGTAGAGAACCGTTCAAAAGGGTGCCAGTCCAATGTGCCATACCCGTAAGTATTGGGCGTCCTCATAAAATACTTCGAGACGCTTCCCTGCTCCTCATCCCCCCATAACTGTGGAGTCTGAAACTGGCTTTTCTGGACCGTAAATCCCAATTGGGAACTGAAGTGATCTGTCCAGTAGGAATTCCATTCCAGGTTGACTCCTGTTACATAGGCCCCATCCTCAGCATTCACTCTCATGTATCCCCAATTATCCAGACTATCCAATTGAAAGTACTCATCAGCAAAAGGATTCTGCAACATGGTATAAAAACCCTCGATAAGCAGGTCGTGGATCGATGCACCTGTATTAAAGCCGGAATTCACGGAAGTGGTTATTGAGTGCGAGGTCTCCTGGACCAGGTTTGGATCATTGAAATGCTCGACCCGTTTGGCATTTATCAACTCAATGTGCAGGTCTTCATTGAACACCTGTGGTGCCCGGTACCCTTTGCCGTATCCTATTCTGAATCTCAGGTTGGGTGTCGCTTTAAACATGGCACTGAGTCTGGGAGCCAACACCATGTTGGTATAGTTTCCATGACTAGTGACATCGTCTACTCCCATATCCCTGATCAAATAATTATCGAACCGCACCCCGATTGCCAGATTCACCATTTCACCTTTCCAGTCGTGCTGGATAAATGTACCGAGTGTATTCACCAACTGATGAGTCAGGGTAGAGTTATCATTTCCTCCAGCCCCCAGTTTTTGATCATGGATGATATTGGTATTATTATCCAGCCCAAAGACGGTTGTGGATGACGCAAACAGGAACTCATCCGAATTAATAACATATTGTCCCCCGAAAGAACTTGTAAAATCATCTGTATACCCGTAGGAATCAGGATCTTGATGAGTACCGTAATAGGCATCCCTTTCCACATTCTGTGCAGCGGCATAGAATGATAGCTTATCATACTTATCGTTGGTAAACAGATCGAAGGCCAGATTCCCACCTGTGATGAGATGCTCAACCTGCTCGGCAATATCGGCTTCATGAGGCAGATAATCCAGTTTGTTACCTCCTCTTCTGAATTCGTTGATGCGATACCCATCCAACGATATTTTGCTCCTGATACCCGGTTTGTGATAACCATTAAAGCCAAAAGTGGTGTTCTCCATAGTCACCATTTCACTGAAATCGTCGCCATTTTCATCAAAAGAATCACGGTCACGATACATTCCATAGACGTACAATCCGCTGTTGTTATCATCCGTCACCACAGAGGCGTTCAGATTAATTTGGGCATCCCCTGCCGGCACCGTACCATGGTGGTTTCCCAGACCTGTCAATCCATAACGGCTGTCCATACTGAAACTGTTGATCTTTGATTCTTTGGTGATCACGTTGACCGTACCTGCAATGGCATTTCCTCCAAATAGAGCAGATCCTCCCCCACGAACCACTTCGATCCTCTCTACCATATTGGCAGGTATCAGCTCCAATCCGTACACCCCGGCCAGTCCTGAGAAAACGGGACGGCTATTGACAAGGATTTGTGTATAAGGGCCATCCAGCCCGTTCATCCGGAGCTGGGTGAATCCACAATTCTGACAGTTGCATTCAGTACGCACTCCGGGAGTAAAACATAAACCCTCTGCAATATTCACCGATTGTGTCTGTGTTAAAAGAGCTGGTGATACCGAGGTGATCACAACCGGTGCTTCTGCACGGTTGGTCTGAGTCCGGTCAGCGCTGACTACCACTTCCTCCATGTGAAGTACATCTTCCCGGACCACGAATTTTATCTCCTGAGTCTGATTCGCCACTGTGGTAACTTCCCGGGTCACACCCTTGTAACCAATTCCGCTGACCCTGACCGTATAAGTTCCTATGGGAAGGTTGTTTAACTGGAAATGACCTGTACCATCTGTTGTGGTACCAATGGTGGTTCCATCCATGGTGATATTAATAAAAGGTACGTGTTCACCATTACACTGGACATCCCCTATAATGGAGGCATCTGTATTTCTTTTTTGTGCTATACTGACCTGGATCGAAGCCAGTACCAACAGCAGAGTGATCAATCTATATGGTTTCATCTTATTAATCTTTGTGAAATAGGTAATTGTGGGCAAAATGGTAATTGATCGAACTACATCTATTACATCTGCGGAGGAGCCCTGCCGTATTTCAGAAAGATGATGGGGGAAGTATAAACAGCCGGAATAAGGTCTCTCTTATCAATTCGACTGAAACTCTTTTTCACTGCTATGGATAACAGTGTTGAGAAGAAAAGAATTTCCAGGTTTTGGAATAGCACGTATTCCAGGTTGGAGTGCTCATGAGATTCTCCCGATTCCGATTCGCCGGACCGGTCAAAAGGATGTGCATGGGTTACCATGGATCCATCGACCAATAAGTGTGTATGCATGAAAAGGGCCTTGTTGACCAACAAGGTCCCCATAATGCAAATCAGCAAACCAATGGTTACCTGCTTAAAGATGGAATGCTCTCTCCGGCTCATTTGGCCGCAAAATTACAAAAAAGTTCAGTGAAATGATCAATCCTCAAAATTCAACTTGATAAATTTGGTTTCAAAATGTTCGATCAGTAAAGGGGAAGTCAGCACCGTTAGTCTCTCTTCCAACACATTGACCTCCTCAATGGAGGCAGCTCCGGTTTCCTCCAGCAATCTCCTGGTATCCAGAATCGCGTGGCCGCCTTCCACCTCTCTCAAATGCAGAATGATCCCTTCTCCATCCATCGAAGGTGTTGTATTCACCATTAATAAATTTGACGCGTCCAAAGTCAACAATGAACGTGAGACAAGATTTGTCTGGTCTGCTTCTGCACCTGGAAACATGACTCTGGATAGAAGTGGAACCCGGACGCCCCAGCCAAATCTGGTCGCAAACATATAGGAGTTATCCTTTGATGAGGTAAGATCATAGGTCCACTTCAATTCTCCCTCCTGACTCCCTTTGAAGTTGGTAACCCAGTAATTGTTCAGCACCCATGAGTAGATATGATTGGTTTTTGGCTTCAGGCGATAATAGTACCTTCCGATATTGATATCTCCAAAATGTACCAGTGGAATATCCTTGCTGGCAAAAACGATTTGTGATTTGTTGTTCCTGACCGTAGCAAAATTCTGGATGGTATTCCAGTCGGATGAACTTCCTGCCAGCTGGTTCACTCCGGGATAGACTATACCGCCTTGCGCCTCAAAAGCTAGTTTCCCCCCTTTCAGGTTCAATGGGAATGCCACATACACTCCTTCCGGATCGTGTACAGGAAGTTTGAACATATCATAAAGAAGTTCTATCCTCTTCTGATAGTGATACAATCTGATTTCGATATCTACACCTCTTTCATCGGCACAAACAGGCATATCCCCATGCAGGAATATACTCTTGTAAATGGAACCGTTCCCTGTCCCTGTCAGTTCCACATTACTCAACAAGGTCCTTTTCAGATCTAATGGTTTATATACAGTATCCCTGATTGCATTGGTCAATCTTTCCATATCATGGCGGTTACTGAGCTGCTCATAAATGAACTGTCCCAAAGTGAGGGTATCGTTTGGATCCACAAGGCTTTCCTGGAGTTCTTTATCGTAGATCTGAGAGATAATTCCCTTCTTTTCATCCCATTGGATCCGGTAGAAACGGTTTTCGAAAGCAGAACCCTCCTGAGGTGGTTCCTGAGTGCTTTTCTTTCCCAGATTAACCTGCAGGGTTTTGTATCCCATGGGGGGCACATCCTCTACCCAGAGTCCATAGTATGCCCCCTCCGATCGCTTTTGATACATATGAACCGGAACCTCCCTGCCCTCGGCATCAGTGATGGTAAAGTCCATACCCTCGGGAATCACTTCGTACTGGATAAACAACTCGATCATATCTGATCGTTTCCAGTTCAGTGTATTGAATATGGCAATGGTTGGCAGGTTTGATTTTTCCAGCGCAGGTTCTAAAAAGGCCAGTGCTTTCTCTTGTAATAAACTTGACTTCTTCGCTGCAGTCCAGATGTTGGCCGATTTCATATTCCATTGATTCACCGTATTCTCAACCAACGGGTCTGAAATGCTTTCAGAGGCACCATAGGTGTGCTCGTCATAGAACAGAAGATTATCATATACCTCCTCAATCTCATTCTGGATATCATCAGGTAACTGAGCCCCTAACAGCTGTGTCATGGATAAAACTGCAGTATTGGCAGAAATCTCAACATGTGTCGATCTGGCCACTTTGGCTTCATTGGCTGCAGATCCCACCCCATCTGTCCACCAATCGGGCCAGGCCACCTCTTGTTCAGGGATCTCTTCGGCATGGTACTCATCCAGATAAATCATGAAATCTCTGGCCAGTGCCGATCTCAATTTTGGCCATTCGTATTTCTCATTCCAGTCTTTAATAATTTCACACACCTTTACAGTAGGGGGAGAATTGTCGGTAATATATCCTGAGAATTGGAGGGATATCTTATGGTAGGGATAATCCTTTTCCTCCAGGCTGGTCAGGTAATTGGATAAGTTAGCCCGGAATACATCTTGTTGCCCAGTGGTCAGGCTAAGAAAATTACCATGCATATAATGCTCACTCCTGTACGACAATAAGCGATTTCCTGCAGGGGACTGCCACCAGAAGCTGGTTGGTTTATTAAAAGGTATTCTTGCCCGGTGTGCATGAATTCCCATGGTGAGATACTTCACATCCGTATGGTGAAAATAATCGACCAGGCACCAGGCTATCCCATTGACATCGTTCTGCATGGCTGTAGTCACATCTATCCCGCTGTTTTTAAGCATCCTGAGCGTCCTGGTCTGAGCTGCCAATGCAGGTTCATCAATGAGCTCAGAGAAATTAAGGAACATGCCCGTAGCCTCAATCCTTCCTTCTTTTATGCGCTGTAGCAACCTGTCAATCTGTGATTGAGGGCGGCTTCTCAAGTATTCCCTTACTGACCAGGATGTTTCGCAGGTCCACCGGAATTGGGCTGCATTCGGATAATGATCAGTCTGGTCACAGAAATCCAGAGCATTATCGATATACCTGAGGTGCTCTGGCAATATCTCTGTTTGGGGCCGTGTATAGCCAATATCAGAATGGGTGTGTTGTACAAGAAATACTTCCCAGGGTTTGACAGGTTCTAGCGTAAAAGGAACTTGTTGTGTTCCTCTGCTTTTAATCCGGACTTCCGCTACAAACTCTCTCTTCTCTACCACTTTAGGAAGATTGATATCCAGCTTATTAAAGCCTGCTTTTAGCCGCGTTTCAAAACTGGAATCCCCTATGTCGACAGTGGCCTTGGTTTCATCCCCCATGTGAATAAAATCGACACTAACGGAATGAAACAGGCTGCCTTCACTTTTTATCACAACTTTATTCTGGTGAATATCTACCCGCTCCTCAATAGGGGTTCTGTAGGTCATAAACCAGGCACTGTTGCCAGCTGGTTCTGCCTCCACCTTCAGGATAACGGATTTGCCAGGTTCTATAGCCTTCACAGGAAGTTTCAGAATAGCAAAACCCATTTGATCCTTGTTTCTATCAAGCAAGGTTGTGTTCAGGTTTAGTTCTGCGCCCTGCTTTCCTGATATTAGCCTTGGACCTGTCTCGCTGATCCTTGAATTGGTGAAGGAAATCCAGGACTTCCCGTTCACAAAAAGATGGTATTTGACAGGATCAGAAGTTACATCCATACTAAACACCCAGGCAAATGTGATAAACTTGCCTTTGTAGTTCTCAGGTACTATTTCTGTTCTCCACTCGATAGGTTTATAATTCTCCTCTCCCCTTACCAGGAGCGCGGTATTTACATCCGGAAATGGTGAGTGGTATCCAAAAGAAGTTCCGCTTATTTCTTCTCTAAAGCCTTGAAAATATTGTGAAGGATCGCTCTGGCTCTGTGCCAGAAAGCTTACCCCCAAGAATAAACTGGTTAATAGTCTGGTTCTCATTGCAATTCCAGTTAGTTAGGTAATGAACAGAATTAGCCATGTAAGTTATTTAAAAAATATTAATACTAATTTTAGCTCTTGTTGAGTGAAAAGCTATGATTTCAAAATGGGTATTAAAAGCAGTTGTACAAAAGACCATCTCCTTCCTCCCCGGATCTGAAAGGATCAACTACCTGTTTCAAAAGTTTGTAACCAGGGGAGTACAGTTATCCGATGAACACTTCAGACTAAAGATCACCCATGCAAAAGATCATATTGCCTATGGGAAAAGGTATGTAGGGCAGAAGCAGGAGATAACAGTTCTTGAGTTGGGAACGGGGTGGTATCCTGTAATACCCATCGCATTCTATCTTTCCGGAGTAGAACGCATCATCTCCTTAGATATCCAACAATGGCTGACACGACAAACGCTGCTCCAGACCATTCAAAAGTTCATTGAGTGGAGGAGCGATGGAGAACTGGAGGAGTACCTTGACTCCATTGATGAAGAGCGGTGGACTCAACTGACTCAGATTTATCAAGAGGGATCTGGCCTTACAAAGGAAAGCATTAACGCATCCATAGGCCTGAATTGCATTATTCAGGATGCCAGGCAACTCACCTTGGCTGATCACACCGTTGACCTCATCTGCTCCAACAATACACTTGAACATATATCAAGAGACCACCTGACCGTGATCCTTCAGGAATTCACAAGGGTATTGAAGGGTGGAGGAGTAATGAGTCATTTCATAGATATGTCTGATCATTTTGCCCACTTTGATACTAGCATTTCTATCTATAACTTCCTCAAATTTAGCCGCAGAAGATGGAAACTGATTGACAATACCATACAACCACAAAACAGGCTCAGGTTCATCGATTATAAGAAGTTATATGAGGAGTTGGGTATTCCGGTATCAGTGGAGGTTATCACGAATGGAAAACCCGATGAAATCAAAAGTGTATCCATACACAAGGAATTTGCAACCTACTCCCCGGAAGATCTGGCCATCAGCCATTGTCATCTGGTATCCTGCTTATGATCGACAATATTTAATAGCAAACACCCGATGAACTCACTACTGATAGCCGCATGCCTGATGACCCTGTTTACAAACAGGGGTATTGAAAACAGCTATCCCTCAGATTCATCTACATTTGCCGATCGATGGGAGTTTGTGGGAGTGGCTGTTGAAGAGCCGGGATATACCATTTGGGGAACTTCACCCATTCAGACAAGTGATGGCAAAGTTCATCTTTTTGTGGCCCGCTGGCCCTGTGAATTGAAAGTGGATCCAGGGTGGCGATCCCACAGTGAAATTGCTCATTATGTGGGGGATCATCCTGAAGGCCCTTTCCGTTTTTCAGATATTGCACTTCAGGGAACAGGCAAAGGAAGCTGGGATAGCTATGGCGTCCATAATCCAGCCATACATAAGGTCGGGGATAGATTTGTGCTGCTCTACATTTCCAACGATGATCCCAGTCAGCCTCCTCATCCATCCAATCAGAAAATAGGAATGGCAATCTCCGATTCACCTTTCGGCCCCTGGGAAAAGGTGGGTCAGAAGGGTCTGATACTAAGCACCCCTGAAAATGAGAATTACTGGAACTACAAAGCACGAAATGGTGTCAATAATCCGGCATTTTTACATCACACTGATGGTCGCTTCTTTCTCTATTTTAAATCAGAGAAAGCCAGGATGGGATTGGCCATATCAGATTCCCTGACAGGTCCATACGTTCAGCTTCCTGATCCGGTAACCACAAATGACAGAAACATTGAAGATGGATATGCTTTTCTCTATCGAGGAAAAATAGCACTACTCACCACAGATAATCATGGCATTATAGAACAGGGTGGAGGGATTCTCTGGACTTCAGAGGATGGCTTACACTTTCACACTTTTAAGCAGGGATTCAAGCGGATTAACGATTATACCCATGTAGATATGTCTAAAGTAGCTGTTCATTACGGCCCAACCGACAGGGCATACGCCAAATTTGAACGGCCTCAAATTCTCATGCAGGGTGGATTACCGGGCTACATGTACCTGCCTTCCGGGACCCACATATATGGAGGTGATTGTACGGTAAGTTACATTCTAAAATTCAACACGGAATGAGTCATAATAAGATGATGATCATGTACTGCCTTTACAACATCTGGTAGATATGTACTACAAATCAGTGGGTAGGAATTCCACGTTGATTCTTGGCCTTACCCCGGATCCTCATGGATTATTACCTCAAAAAGATGTGAAAAGGCTTGAGGAGTTCGGCAATGCTATCCGACACAACTTCGCAAATCCGTTGGGAACGACTCAAGGGAATGGAACCGAAATTTCCCTGCAGTTCAGCGCCTATTGGATTGAATAACATCAATTTTCTATCTCACAAAGGCTTTCTCCAGCTTGCCTAGTCTGTTTCTGGCCACTTTTAACTCAATGACCGATTGACCTTGCAATCTGCAATAGCCCTCTTTGCTCAGCACATGGGTCAGGTATCCCAAGTTGATGAGTGCAGAGCGGCTGATCCTGAAAAATCCATCTTGTTGCAACTCAAATTCAATGCTGCCCAGGTTGCTCGAAATAATCTCCTTCCGATTATTAGCTAGTAATATCTCAGTATAGTTGCCATCCGCTATACAACATACGATGTCACGGGGATCAAGTACCAGGAATCCCGACCGGGTATTCAGTTTTAACCTCTTTCCCGTATCCAGATTAGATAACAATTCGTCGATCCGTTCTTGAAGCTCTTTTTCTCGCCATACCTCCCTGAACCTGTCGATGGCCTGTTCCAGTTCCCTCGGATCTACAGGTTTCAACAGGTAATCGAATGCCGATTCCCTCACTGCACGTATGGCATATTCATCATATGCTGTGACGAAAATATATCCGATAGCCTTTTCCATCCGTCTCAATTGGCTCACCAATTCAAAGCCGCTCCTTTCAGGCATTTGAATATCCAGCAGGATCAGGTCGGGCGCCTGATTCTCCACCTGTTGAAGCGCCCGATCCACATTTTCTGCAGTTCCGGTAACGGTGATCCCTTTGATGGTGCCAAGCAGGATAGTCAACAGATCCCTTGCTTCAGGTTCATCATCTACAATCAAAATGGATATGATTTTTTTCTTCATTGTATGGAGATTTCAACAAGAGTTCCCGACGATCTCAATTCATCATCAAACAGATCCCTTACCTCAAAACGGGCTTCTTTCCCTGTGGTTATCTGGAACTGCTTGAAGTATTGATGCATGATCTCAATGCCGTTGCCTGCGGGTTCCACCCTGTGCTGAGCGGATGCAGCTCTTCCGATCCCGTTATCCTGGATCTCGATTCTCATGCCTTTACCCAGATTTGATACCCGTATCTCAATGTTGCGGTCTTCCATTTTATGCCTCAATCCATGCTTGATCGAGTTCTCCACAAAAGTGAGGATACTCATTTTGGGAACCTGAAACTCCTTAAGCCGATTATCAGCGATATCCAACCTATAATTAAAATTCTCCCTGAATCGCAGCTTTTCTATTTCCACGTACTTAATTACAAACTCCAGTTCATCGGACAGGGTCCAGGTTACCTCACCGGCATCTCCGGATACCATGCGAAGCAGATCGGTAAGGCCTTTCAGGTACTGATAGGCATATTCCTTGTCTCCTTTATAAATCAGGGAACCCACCGCATTGAGTGCATTAAAAGTGAAATGGGGATCCAGCTGGTTTTTGATGGATAAGAGTTGCAGTTTACTGATCAACCTCTCCTTTTCATACCTCCTGGAGATGATTTTACTCTGAAGCATGACCCATACATAGAACAATCCAAACAGCACGATCATGATACCGGGATAGACCACCTCCCTGTATTTGAACCAGGGATTTATAAGATAGTTTACGAAGTATTGGTTGCTACCGATCTGAACAAAAAGTGTGGGATAAGATCCTATTCTCTCAACCATAGATATCAGGATCCGCGGATTCCTTTCCGTGTTTGAAATATCCAGACTAACTATATGCTGCAGATCTGATCTGGATATATTGAGTCCATTTGAAGTGAAATACACATATTCCTTAACTCCATCAGCATCAGCATCTAAATACACGTCATAGTGAGAAAAAGGTTGCTTCCTGAAGATGATAGAGTCATTAATATTCAACTCCCAATCAAAGGTATACACCCGGTCACCCCTGGAAAGTCTGACGTCACATAAATCCGTTCCTCCCGGTAAATTCCAGAGATCAAATCTGGTTTCATGTGGCCAGCGTATAATCCGGTCTTTCACCAATTGGAGGGAATCATCATATATGGCCAATTCGGCATTGAAACCGGTCTCAATCCTGTACCGATGATAGGTCATCAGGTAGTGTTCCCCCTGGTAGATAATGGGCACCATATCAATATTGGAAGGTGCTTTATACTTCTCAACAGGTGATTTGTAGAAGTTAAGGTTCTCATCCAGAACCATGATCCAGGAGACTGAGTCTCTATACGGCACGTGCGATTTGTAGTTTTCCGGTGCCACCGTATTTAGCAGAATCTCATCCCTGCCATCCTGGTCAAGATCAAAACAGTCAACTCCCACTATTGCAGCTCCACTCATTGGAGATCTGATCACTGAATCGTTTTTGTAATCCACTGCATAAACACACCTGGGTTGAAGTGAATGCCCTCCGTTGATGGCAAACAGATATTCTGGGGATCCGTCCCCATTCAGATCGGTAGCTTCACCAGGTACAAACAGGTAGTCGCCATGATCATTATATTGGTTAATCCTGTCCAGGAAATACTCCGTTGTGGTGGTTGGATGTCCGTAAAGGTCATCGATAATGGTCAGAAATAGCGAATCATTCTTTTCTGTACAGGCAAAAATATCTACGATCCCATCCTGATTAATATCATGCAAATCCAGTGTTGCGCCCATTCTGGTAAGTTTTCCCGGCAGGTTGAATTGGTTGAAAGTGGCCTCCTGAGAATTTCCAATAGAAAAGGAGACATTGTTCGATGCATTTATGTAAACAAATATGCACTCGCTATCTCCATCTCCATTCAGATCAAAATAATACCTATAATCTTCCCCTTGCACCCGTTCATGCTTTTCCAGTTTCAGAAGATGTGATTGAGTAAGGATGGGTATAAACAAGATCAGCCCGATGGTAATTACCAGGGCCAGGGCTGCAGGGATGATATATTCGAGATTGCTTTTCTTCAATTCCTCTGTGAAAAGGGTAACACAATTTAGCGAAAATGAATCAAAAGAAAACAGTCATTCGTAAAAAATAAGTCCCTCAATAACAATCGATTTTGCAGATTCTGCTATTTTTGGACCATTAATAGAAAGATGTAATTCGTATGGCCAGAGCAAAAGCATTGTTGGTGTCCATAGCAGGGGATGTGGATAAAATTGGCTCTGAAAGATTCTTTGTCACCATGACCTCCTTTACAGGAGCCATTTTTCTATTGTCTCTTTGTGTGGGTCATCTTTCTCTTGGGCTTCAAATGATGCCCGTATATATTGCAGGAACAAGCTCACTCTTGCTTTTTGTACTTTACTACCTGGTGAGATTCAGGAATTCTCTCTTTTATCCTAAACTCTTTCTGACGATTTTTGGGCTGGTATTACTGGATTTAACATGGTACTATAAGTTTCTATCCAATGGACCTGTTCTCTTCTTTATATTAATCCATGGTGCGTTGTTATTGTGGGTGTGGAAAGGTAGACCACTGGCTTTTCTGATGTTAATGTATTATGTGAACATTGGCGTATTGTATTTCATAGATCGCTATGCTCAGCCACAAGTGTTTTCGTACCCCTCTGATAGTATGCGCGTTACAGATATATACATGAGTTTTATGCTGATGTCTGGATTTGTCATATTGTTGCTCTATATAGTAAAACAGGATTTTCTCAGAAAACAGGAAAAAGCCATACAGTCAGACAAGCTCAAGTCTGCATTTCTTGCCAATATGTCTCATGAAATCAGAACCCCTATGAATGCCATAGTTGGGTTCAGTAACCTGATTGGGGAAGAGACTGATGTTGAAATGAATAAACAGTATACGGAAATTATACAGAACAGTGCAGACTCGCTTTTGCGGCTTATTAATGATATTGTAGATCTTTCGAAGATAGAAGCCGGGGATATGCTGATACAATACACCGACTTCAACATGGAGAATCTTTTCAAGGAGTTGTATGATCAGTATTCCCTGACACTCCAAAAGAAAGGGGACCCCGATATTAAGCTATCTTTTGAGCTTCCTGATAATGATTTGGTTGTTCGCAGTGATTACATTCGTGTGAAACAGATTCTTTCCAATCTATTGAGCAATGCCATTAAGTTCACTTTACATGGGAGCGTTATTTACAGTTGTGAGAAAAAGGGCAATGAACTCCTGTTCATGGTTTCAGATACCGGGACGGGTATACCGGAAAAAGATCTGAATAAGATCTTCAAACGGTTTATCAGTTTCGATTATGATGGAATGAATACGGAAGGTTCTGGTATAGGGCTCTCTATTGTTGAAAAGATTGTGACATTACTCGACGGCCGGATTTGGTTCAACAGCGCCTATGGAGTCGGCTCTAATTTCTATTTCTCAATTCCCTATATCCCTGCAATAAAGATGGTGAGCAGGAAGGAGAATACGGAAGTTGTGAAATTGGCACCCAATAGAAATAATGGCAAATCAATTCTGGTAGTTGAGGACGATCCATGTAGTCAGGAACTCATGGAAGAGATACTTAAACCTTTGAATATGTCGATTCATAGTGTTTCCGACGGAAACGAGGCCATAATGCATGTGATAAAAAATCAAAACACAAGCTTGATCTTAATGGATATGAAACTTCCTGTTTTGGATGGCTATGAAGCAGCCAGAACCATTAAGCAGCTAAATCCTGGAATTCCCATCATAGCCCAGACTGCATATGCCATGGCTGGTGATCGAGAGAAAGCCATAAATGCGGGCTGTGATGATTATATCACAAAGCCTATTGAATCCGAGAGTCTGCTAAGGATGATCGATCAGTACATGTAGTTAAGAATTCTCTCCCGGATTATCTGCTATGAAAGCCAGTAAAAAAAGGATGGCAGAGATCCCTGCACAGATCCACGATATCAAATCATAAGATGCAGTACGTTCAAAAGAAAGGCTGAAAAAGTAAGGGCCCAAAGCCGATCCGATTACAGTCCAGCTAAGAGAAAATCCTGAAATAGCACCCAGGTGTTTCAAGCCGTAAAAACGGGGCCAGGTAACCCCGATCAACACTGTATAGAGTCCCCATACTATGCCATTCCCGGAAATAATAAGCCCATAAGCAACCGGTTGCTCCCCCAGCATAGTCAGCCCAAAACTGGTGATGAGCATGCCAAGCATGAAAAGGACCAACAGATATTTAATCCGGATATAGTCACTGGCATAACCAAAGCCAAATTGGACTACCACTGCAATGAGTGAAGTAGGTATAAATATGCCCAGGGCCTTTGCTTTTGACAACTCTACCGATTCAAATACAGAAACCACATGGAACGTAAGGCCACTGATATAGAGGGCAGAAATGGAAAGAGCCAGGGTAAAGGCCCAGAAAGCAATGGTTTTTCTCGCTTCAGAAAGAGAAAAATCCCGCTCTGGCAGACTGGGTGGTCTTTTTCTTCTGGTGTCTGTACGCATTCTCCCATCAGGCACACACCCGCAATCTTTCGGATTATCCCTGTAAAAAATAAGTACGAAAAATGCGAAAACGAATCCGACAATCAGGGCCAGGAAAGCCCATGCCCCTCTCCATTCCAGGCGTTCAATGATCAGGCTTAGAATCTTCGGGGCCACTGAAAATCCGAGTGCAGAAAAAACACCCAATACTGCATTGGCAAGTCCCCTTCTTCGATTAAACCATTTCATGACCATATTCCGGGATACCATAGTAAGCAGCCCCTGACCAAAAAAGCGGATCCCCCAGAATCCGATAGAAAGAAGCAGGAAAGTAGCCAGTAAGGGAGAAATCCGGTTCCACTGATGCAGATTCCCAACTATTCTATCCACTCTTGTCAGATATAACAACATCAATCCCAGCATCACACCGGAGATATATGCCATGACTCTTGCACCATACCGGTCATACAGTTTTCCAGCCCGGGTGATCAGCAATCCAGAGCCTAATGTTCCTACCAGGTAAGCCAGGCTTAAACTATTGCGGTCAATCGCCAGATCTTTTAGCAGATCTTCGGTGAACACAGAAACACCCATGGTCTGGCCCGGAATACTCATCAGAATGCCAATTGTCCCGGCCGCAAGGATGATCCAACCGTAAAAGATAGGAGACCTGGCAGGCGGGAAGGGTTTATTGCAATGCTTCTTCATTCATTCTGTCCTCTAACCAGAGAAATTAGATTCCCATGAAATTAATGCTTTTAAATTTCTTACCATTTATAAAGCATAGGAATCGTGAAGTCAGTTCCCTAATTTTATAAAATACCGAAATCATAAAACGTCCATAAAAATTATTATCTGATGAAATACCGCAAATTTGGAAACACCGGCCTGGAAGTCTCGGAAATAGGATTCGGTGCCTGGGCCATCGGAGGCAGCTGGGGCGATCAGAAGGAATCGGATTCTTTGGAAGCATTGGAGACCGCCTTGGATAATGGAGTCAACTTCATTGATACTGCTGCAGGATATGGTCATGGAAAATCGGAACGGATCATAGGAGAATTTCTCAAATCCCGTTCTGAGACTGTCTATGTTTGCACTAAGACTCCTCCGGTTCCGGGTAAATGGCCGCCTTCTCCATACTGTACGATGGACGAGAGGTATCCGGAAAAATACCTCAGGGAAAATGTGGAGGAGCGATTATCCAACCTGCAGGTATCAAGTCTGGACGTATTGCTACTTCACACCTGGACCCGCGCCTGGAATGATCATCCTGTTGCCCTTGAGGTACTGCATAGGATGAAATCGGAAGGATTGATCAAACACATTGGGATCTCTACTCCGGAACATGACCAGAACAGTGCCATACAACTCATGCGTGATGGAGTGATTGATGTATTGCAGGTGATCTTTAACATTTTTGAACAGGAACCTGCTGCACAGCTCCTTCCTGTGGCGAAAGAAACCGGTACCGGGACCATCATCAGAGTGGCATTTGACGAAGGAGTGCTGACCGGAAAATACCAGGGCGGTGAACAGTTCGCCAGGGGCGATTTCAGAAGTTACTATTTTGCCGGGGACCGTCTCATGAGGGGTGTAAAGCGTACCGAAAAGATCAGAGAGGAATTCAAGGGAAGCGGATATTCCATGCCCGAACTGGCCCTTAAGTTTGCCATGTCCCATGAAGCAGTTTCCACAGTGATCCCCGGGATCAGGAACAAGGAGCAGGCACTGCAAAACACTGCTGTCTCCAGTCTACCTGATTTGAATCAGGAGATGCACAACAAACTGAGCGAACATACCTGGAACCGGGGATTCTGGTACGGAGGAAAATAGCAGCCATGTCAATTTGCCAGCATTAATAGTCCTGCAGACGCTTATGTGTAAAAGGGCTCCAATGCTCTATGGCCACTATGGCTTTGCTAAGCTCCCGCTGACACAATTGGGTATCATGGTTACCCACACAACTCTCGCCGGTAGGATCATCCATATACAAATCTTTCAGAATAGGCAGTGCCTTTTTCGACCTGATCTTGCCTAGTGTCCAAATGGCTACATGAGATCGGTCATAATAGGAATTAGTATCGTCCTGTAAATAGGCAATTAATGCTTCCTCTGCGTTCCCGGAGTAGAGCGCCTTGGCCTCCTCAATGTTATGCTTGGTCTCCCGGCTTATGTATACGTCAATAACGAGTAGTGATAAAATCCACAGAAAGAGAATTCCTATTCCTGAAATGATCAGGATCCGTTTCATCGTGGTATTATTCCTCATAAGAGCAATTTATTAAAGTACGAACTACGAACTCATTTAGTACATTTAAATTATATAAAAAATCCCAAAGCTAAAAAGGAAATAGACTCCAAAATCCATTTATATATTAACTCATAGTGTTCATCAACCGGATAAGCCTGTTCATACATTAACCAATTGTGGAGCTTTTAATTCCACATTTTTTTTCTTAATCTCGCGAAAACAGGACCCGATGGAAACTTCGGTACAGTTATACTCAACTCTTCATGAAGAGATCGAATCTCTGAAAGAGTTCCTGGCAAAGGCAGAGCTCAGATATAAGGGAAAAATTTCTTGCGAATGTTCAGTAGATCCGGATGTGGAAAAGGGAGTGATCATTCCAAAAATGCTCATTCGGATTTTTATTGAAAATGCCATCAACCACCACCTGCTGGAGAAGCCTGAAGGCGGAAAAGTGGAAACCTCGGTACACCGGTCCAACCTGGGTGTATTGATCATGATTACTGACAATGGCACAAGCCTGAAAGATGCACCCATACTGGCAAAATACAGAGAGGAGAAATTAAGGTTACTTGACGACTTTCTGCTTTACTTCAACACCAAAAATCCGCACTATATAAACTACCATATTCTGGACCGTGGAATAGAAGAACCTGGCAGGTCTGGCTCCAGGGTTCTTATTACCATCAAATACTAATAGACTGGCTCTACTCTAAACCTTTCTGCTTTGATCTTCTCAGTGGTGAGAGGTTTCCCCTGAAATAGGAGTTGGGCATCCCCAATGGATATTGAATCTATTTTTTCCAAAGTCAAGTTCTCCATCCATTCCAGGAAGCTTTTTGCATTTTTCAGGTCCATAAACTGGAGAAGGAATACTGCATCCGTACCCATGCTAACCTTCACCGCCTCCTTATTATCCTGATCAGTTCCAATGCAAAAAAACTTTGGCACAAAATCACTTTTTATTAGCAATGGGACCGTTTTTTGCAGGTTACCCGTATAGTATTCCACCTGATCATCCCACTCCGCAAAAGTTTTCCATCCTGACTCCACATGACGATAGATGTATTCCATAAAAAGAACTGCAAAGAGGGTATCAGGAACCTCTTCCAACCTTGGAACTAAAAGATCTACAAACCTTAATGTCTCAAGGGTGGGCCGACCTAAGGTTTCATCACTTTCACCGGCATACAAAGGAATAGTAATTCGTTCAGGGAAACCATCAAATCTCAAAGAAAGACCGGCTATCACATTCCCGGTGAGGTCAATCTCCCGGTTACCCTCTTGCTCCATAGTGATGGTATGATGGTTAAGACTTCCGCTAAGTTTCAGATATCGGGATTTGATTTGCTGTTTTTCACTGCGATTAAAGCTTCCTTTGCCTTCTGCATCCTTCAGGCCCAAAGGGCTCTCTACTGTCAGATCCAGATTTCTGGCAAAACTTACATCTGCAATTTCAAATTCACCATATTCTGTTGAAAAATGATTCCAGTGAGTAAACCGAAGGTTGTTTTCGGAAGGAATCTCTACTTCGATCTTCAAGTACTCAATGCGGTCTGCAGGGGAGAACCTGCTGGATGGATCACTCAGTGCTTTGTAATCCCGGGGTTTTTGAACTGTAAACACCATCTGCAGCTCTTTACCTGTCATATCCACCCTGGGCAAGTCGGCCTCCGACAAATATTTAAGGTTCATCGCATTAATGAATTGTCCGTTGTCGGGATATCTCTCGTTCAGGATCTGTATCAGTTGGGTTTGGGCACTGGCACTTAGATCCCATAGGTTTCTTTCCTCAGATTCAACCAAGGGATCGTTCAGTTTCGCACTGAAAAGCTCTACATTCACCAGGGAGTTATCTTCTCCTTTCCACTGGGCCGATTTGAAACGCTTGACAGAGGTACACCCTGTGAACAGAAATAGCCACAGTATTCCAATAAGCAATAGAATCAGCTTTTTCATAAACAAAATATTAGCTTAACCACATGGGATCAGTCCCGGAATACCATCGCTACAATTTCCTCATCCGAATGTTCGGTGCAGTTTATCTCCACTTCCTTCACAAACTCTTTCGGAGTGCACTCCAGATCCGGAGTACATTTAAAAGACATTCCATCCAAATAAATATCTTCCTCGTTAAGGTCAATACATCGGGGTCTTCCCAGGTTTCGTACAATCAGATAAAACATTATCGGGCTAAATATGGCTTAATCAATACATTATCTGTATACAAGATAATACATCGTGATCTTAATCACAAACAAATCTTGCCGATCAGGTAGGTCACGGCCTGACCTGAGATACTTACACGCTCTCCACGATCTTCACACCACAGGTCCCCTCCCCTTTTTGAAAGCTGCTTTGCCGTGAGACTTCTTTTTTCCAGTTTTTTTGACCAGTAGGGAGTGAGTGTGGTATGAGCTGATCCTGTGACCGGATCTTCTGCAATTCCTGCCTGGGGAGCAAAAAAACGGGATACAAAGTCCACCTCGTCACCCATGGCTGTGATAATTACTCCCCTGCCACCTAACTGTTTCAGCTCTTCAAAATCAGGACGAATTTTTTCAATTTCGGATTGAGTGTCATAAATGAACATATAATCACTCTTGCCTTTATAGGCTTTTATGGGCGGTATATTTAAAGCTGCAAAAGCTAACTCGGGTATTTCTATCTCATCCAGTGTATCAACAGGGAAATCGAGCGTGAGCTTCTCACCTGATCTACTCACGGATAAAATTCCACTGTAGAGAGAGTGAAACTCAATCTTATCATGAGGATGATCCAGATGTTCGAAAAGCACATGAGCTGTGGCCAGAGTGGCATGCCCACAGAGATCTACCTCTGTTTCGGGAGTAAACCATCTTATTTCATAGTGGTCCTCAACCTTCACTGCAAATGCAGTTTCCGACAAGTTATTCTCGCGGGCTATGCTTTGCATCACAGCATCTTCAAACCATTCATCCAGTATGCACACTGCTGCCGGATTTCCTTTGAAAATAGTCGAAGTAAACGCGTCTACCTGATAGATTGTCATGCTCATTTTTAGTTTAGTTACCCTGGTACACATAGTGTCCAATGATCCTGAAATCAAAAAGGCAGTCCTCCATCACCTGTCCGGCACCAATGTTATGGACCACCTGATACCTTTTTCCATCAACTGATCTTCTGTCCACCAGAATACCAATATGGGTAATCGCCCCTCCCAGGTTCCAGCACACAATATCTCCCGGGACATAATCCTCA
>CAZURA010000086.1:0-23713 GCA_964622985.1 uncultured Bacteroides sp.
CCGACCCTGTGTACCTGAATTCACGGGGGAACGATCCTGCCATGTTTCACGACAGCGATGGGAGGCACTGGTATGTTTGCAGCGATTTCGTCATCGAACCGAGAAAGGCACCGCACAAGGGGATGTTCATGCAGGAATATGATCCGGAGCAAAAGAAACTGGTAGGTCCACATAAACGGATCTTTGAAGGAACGGATCTGGGCTTTTTTGAAGGCTCCAAGATGTTCAAACGCGGTGACTGGTACTACCTGGTGGCAGCCGAAGGCGGGACCCAATATGGGCATGCCATGACTATGGCAAGGTCGAAGGACATCTGGGGCCCCTACGAGGTGCATCCCGATAATCCTGTTTTGACCGCCCGAGGTGCATATTCCATGATCAAAAGGGCCGGACATGGGGACATCCAGGATGTGGAGGGAGACAAGGCCGTGGTGCTGTACCTGGCTGGTCGTCCGGTTGAGAGGAATGAAAAACTTTACAGTACTCTTGGAAGAGAGACCTTCATTGCCAACGCAGAATGGCATAAAGATGGATGGCTTTACCTGGATAACAAATCACCCCAGAATGAGGTGCCCATGTTGCTGCCCGAAGGAGAGACTCACGTAGTATCTTCCAGCGATGAGTTTGATGGTGAGCTATCGCTTCACTGGAACAGTCTGCGTGTACCCATTGATCCCGAGCTGATCGATTTGAAAAGCAAGCCGGGGTCACTGAAATTTAAGGGAACACCGAGCTTTATTCACAGCATGGATTATCCTTCCATCCTGGTACAACGGGCCAGGCATCATCAGTATAAGATTTCCACACAATTGACCTTCGAGCCCAACGCCATACAGCAGGAAGCAGGTCTGGTGGTGTATTATGACAACCGTCGCTGGTACTACTTGAACAAGACCATGGATGAAGAACTGGGCCTCTGCTTGAGCATCAGTTCCCTGTATGACAAAGCAGAGCTGGTGCCACTGAAGGTTGAGGGCAGTGTGGAACTGGAGATAGAGTGTGATGGATATGATTTTCATTTCTTTTACAAGGACGAGAACCAGACCCGTAAAAAAATCGGCACAAGAAATGCCCTTTGGCTCAGTGATGAAGGCTTGAAAGAGAGAGGTCCTCTGGAGTATAATTTTACCGGCACTATGGTGGGGATTGCCGTTTGGGATCACACCGACGAAGCCCCGGCTGCAGAGTTCGGGTATTTCCATTACGAAGGAAAAGATTCATGGCCGGACTTTGTGAAGAACAAGGAGTTTTTCGGGCCCACCAAGCCCTCATACGACAATCGTCCTGAGGAATAACTCAATCACTGAATCCCATGAAACCCATCCTGGCCTTTTATATTTTTATCCTGTTCTCTGCGTTGAATACGCATGCGCAGAAGCCACCCAATTTCATCCTGATCACCGTGGATGATATGAACTGGGACAGTCCCGGTTATTCGGGTGGAGTAGCCAGGAATGTTACCCCCAACCTGGACCAGCTTGCATCAGAGGGGCGATATTTCTCTAAAGCCCATGTTACGGTGGCGGTCTGTCAGCCATCACGCCAATCCATGTTAACCGGAGTCTATCCTCCGAACAATGGTGCCCTTGGCTTCTTTCCTATCAACGAAGGGGTGCCTACCCTGACTGGCATCTTGAGGGAGCATGGCTACTTCAATGCCATATTCGGAAAAATAGAACACATGCAGCCCATGCAGCAGTTTGCCTGGGACATGATCGAGAGCGATTTGGACAGCGAACGCTTTTACTTATCGCTTGGGCGGGATCCAAAGTTTGCTTACAACGCTACCAAAGCCTATATCAGCCGTGCACAAAAAGAGGGGAAACCTTTTTTTATCAATGCCAACGCACTGGACCCCCACCGTCCCTTTCATGACAGCGATGACGAACGCAATCGCTTCAAGGACGTTCTTGATGAATACCCCGATCCTTCGCATAGTTATGCCACCGGCGAGGTGGAAGTGCCGGCTTTCCTTCCGGATTTGCCGGAAATAAGCGAAGAAATGGCCCAGTATGCCTCCTCTGTCCGCCGTGCCGACGATGTAGTGGGGGCCACACTCAGAGCCCTGAAGGAATCCGGCGAGGAAGCGAATACCGTGGTTATTTTCCTTTCAGACAACGGCATGCCCTTTCCTTTCGGCAAATGGGATGTATATATGCAAAGTACCCGCACCCCGCTGCTGATTCGCTGGCCCGGTAGAATTGAACCGGGAAAAGATGATGAGCACTATATCACTTCCGTGGATCTGATGCCCACCATCCTGGAGTATGCCGGAATCGAAGCCACACATGCAATGGATGGTCGTTCCCTGGTTCCTCTGCTGGAAGACCGGCCAGTGGATGATTGGCGTGATTTTGTGGTAACGGCTCATTACGAAGCCATTCTATATGGCTTTGCACTGAAAAACATTGCCCGCAACCAGGGCAAGACCCTGGCAGAAGTGCACAGGGAGTACCAGGAGCAGGGCTGGGAGCTGCGGCCCGAACATTCGGATGAGGGGACCATGTCTTTACCCATAAATAAAAGAGCCATTCACGTGAACGGTTTCCTTTACATCTACAATCCCTGGGTGGTATTGAACATGGAAAACCGGAGGGAAGGCGGCCCCAGTCTTCATGCAATGATCGTGAACGCCCCAAAAAATGCGGACATTAAGCAGCGCTTGGATTTTTACCTGACCAGGGTTCCAGAGGAACTCTACCACCTGGAAAAGGATCCGCATTCGCTCCACAACCTGATCGATGATCCTGGATTCAGCGAAGAGCGTCAGACAGCACGTGCCGCCTTGTTGGGGTGGATGCAGGATTCAGGGGATCCCAACGCAGACGAGTTTAATCACTTCCTGACAAAGAAAAAATGAAGCGCAGAGACTTTATAAAAACCACTGCAGCAGGCAGCGCTGGAACAATATTCATCAATTCATTCCTGGGATGCACGAATGCAAATACCCTGGAGCTTAGCCTGGATGAGCACTTCAGGAATTTTCAAAACCCACCGGATCATGCCAGGTTGTTCGTTCGCTGGTGGTGGAACGGAAACCGCCTGGATGCAAAGGAAATTGTCCGTGAGCTGGATGTCATGCAGGCTGCTGGGATTACTGGAATAGAGATAAATCCCATTGCACTCCCGAAGCATTCCGATCCCAGCGGAACGGAAGCATTGGTGCTTTTTGAGGAACAGTGGCTTGACATGTTCGAGCTGGCCTTGAAAGAAGCCAAAAAACGCAAGATGGTTTGCGACATGATTGTAGGCTCGGGTTGGCCCTTTGGAGGAGAATTTCTTAAAAAAGAGGAGCAGACCCAGGCAATGGCCCTTGAGACCATGGATCTGGAAGGCGGAAGGTCGCATAGCTTAGATGTTCAAGAGATCCTGGATCGAATCGAACCGGAGGTCTATGTGCCCTATGAGGGCAAAACCAAGGAGCTGTTTTTGCTGCGGCTTGCCCATAAAGACATGCAGGAGTTTCAGGAGGGAGAGGACCTGAGTACTCAAATCAGCAGTGGAAGGATACGGCTTGACCTTCCAGAAGGGGAGCACGTGCTTTATTGCGTGGCAAGGCTGTATGGCTATGTGGGGGTTACCAATGGAGCGCCCGGGGCCAAGGGGCCCGTACTGAACCATTATGACAAGGCTGCGGTGAGGCGTTACCTGGATCGGACTTCCGGGCACATCAACGGCAGAATGGGCAGCATGGGAGACTACCTGCGGGCGGTTTTCTGCGATAGCCTGGAACTGGAAGGAGCCAACTGGTGTGAGGACATGCCGGAGCAGTTTGAATCAAGGCGGGGATATTCCATCCTGCCCTATTATCCCTTCCTCTTGAAAAAGATCGGGCATTTTGGCAATCCCCTGGAAGAAGAATATGGCAGTTCTTTTTCCGATGAGGTTCAGGAGCTTCTCAGCCGGGTGAACCTGGATTACTACCATACAAGGCTGGAGCTCTTTCGGGAGCGCTTTATTGAAACCTTTATTGAATGGTGCCACTACAACGGGGTAAAGTCCCGGATGCAGGCCTACGGAAGGGGCTACCACCCCCTGGAGTCATCCATGCTGGTGGATCTTCCCGAGGGCGAGAGTTGGATGTTTAAGGAAGTGGGGGGCGACTATACCACCGATATCAAGTTCGGCCGATCGCCCCGCCAGTGCAACAAGGCGGTGGTTTCCGGGGCACTTCTTTCCGGGAAAAGCCTCGTCAGCTGTGAAGACCACACCACCATCATGACGACCTTTATGAACACCCTGGAGGGGATCAAGCTCGCCGGTGATCAGAGCAACATGTCCGGGATTAACCATTCCATCTTGCACGGGTATAATTATTCACCGCCGGAAGTTCTCTTCCCCGGATGGGTCCGCTATGGCACTTACTTCAGTGAACGCAATCCCTGGTGGCCCTATTTTAAGCTCTGGGGCGATTACCGGGCGCGGATTTCCTATTTGCTCCAGGAGGCCGCTCCCCAGGCTGACATTGCTGTTTTCCAGCCCTATACCGATCTGTGGATGAAACATGGGGCGCAGTTCATTCCCTGGATACAGAAATTCCATCCCGAGTACCAGTACTACCTCTGGGAGGCCATTCATCAGAATGGAGGCGGATGCGACTATGTAACGGAAAACATCCTGAAGGGGGCCAGCTTCGACCATGGGCGTATGAACTATGGCGAACGAAGCTACCGGACCCTGCTGATGCCGGAGGTGGAAACGCTCGATGTGGAGACCATTGAAGCCTTAAGGGCCTTTGTGAGGTCCGGAGGCCAAATCGTTTTCATTGGGAACAGGCCCTTCAAATCTCCCGACCCTGGAGGAATGGGAACGAAAGATAAACAGGTAAAAAGCCTGATGGGTGAACTGAAGGCAGAGGGCAGGGGAAGGGTGGATGACTATCCCTCTCCCGGGGAGGACATCATCGCCTGGTACGCTGAAATGCAGGAGACCCTGGGCCTTGCTTCCTATGTGAAATTCCATAAGACCAGCAAGTATTTGCATCAGAACACCTATGAACTGGACGGGAAACCCCTGTATTTCCTGGCCAACTACAGCTTGTCCGAAAGCATCCAGGTGGAGGCAGAGTTCAGGGCAAAATCAGGGCAAAGGCCCTGGCTGTGGAATGCCGACAGCGGTGAACGCTTCCTGATGGAAAGCGATGGCCCGGTCCTGAAGTTCAGCCTTCCCCGTGCCACCAGCATGCTCATTGTCTTCGAAAATCGAACGGAGGGAGAGATATTTGTTCCCCTTCAATTGTCGCCGGATACCTTCACGGTCCAGGGGGCGTGGCAGCTGGAACTGAAGCACATCAATGGCCAGAGCACCGGCATGGAGCTTCCTGCGCTGACAGACCTCTCTAAACTACCGGAAACAAAAGGCTTCGCTGGTCAGGCAGTATATCAAAGCTCGTTTACCCTGGAGAAAGATGATTATACCTGCCTCGACCTGGGCGATGTTCAGGGTGTCGCTGAGCTGAGTCTGAATGGGAAGGATCTGGGAGTAAGATGGTATGGTGCATATGTATTCGATGTTAGAGAAGTCCTGAAAAAGGGGGAAAACAGGCTGACCGTAAAGCTGACCACCATTTGCGGGAACTACCTGAAAACACAAAGCGATCATGCAGTGGCCCAGCGCTGGACTGCCAGGCAGAATTTTCGACCAATGGGACTACTCGGAACCGTTCGATTGGGATAGGTGTGAAGTATCTAAATCAATCACAGCCATGTTTTAGCATAGAAAATCAAATATTTAATTATCATTTATAAGATGAAGAAAAAGGCAATTCTATCAACACTTTGTTTGCTGCTTTTCAGTTATGCAATAGAACTCCAGGCATCGGAAAAACCAATGAACGTAATTTTTATTTTGGCCGATGATTTGGGTTGGAATGATGTAAGCCTGTATGGCAACAGAACGCTTTATGAGACGCCAAACATTGAAAGATTATCTCACAGAGGCTTGACTTTTACAAGAGCCTATGCAGCGAGTCCGCTATGTTCTCCAACGCGCGCAAGCATTCTTACCGGACAAACTGCTGCAAGAAATGGAATTACATCTCCGGCTTGTCACGTTGAGGCTGCTCATACCAGAGCATATCTGAATAATAGTGCAGAAGCTGGCAGTAAAACAATTGATTGCCAGTCTGCAACCAGACTCGACACTCAATTGCCCACACTTGGCAAACTGATCAAAGCAGAAGGGTATACTACAGCTCATTTTGGCAAATGGCATCTTGGCCGGGAGCCATATACGCCGCTTGAGCATGGGTTTGATGTGGATATTCCTCATTGGCATGGTCCGGGGCCTGCAGGAAGTTATGTTGCCCCATGGAAATTTCCCGATTTTAAGGAAAATTATCCCCAGGAGCATATTGAAGACAGAATGGCAGACGAGGCTGTGAAATGGTTAAGAGCAGTTGATAAAGAAAAGCCATTTTTTATGAATTATTGGCAATTCTCTGTTCATGCGCCCTTTAATGCAAAGGAGAGTTTAATTGAATATTACCGAAATAAAGTGGACCTGAATGAGTGGCAAAATTCGTCCACATATGCCGCCATGGTTCATTCCCTTGATCAGGCTGTGGGTACATTGCTTGAAGAGCTTGACCGTCTGGGACTGGCTGAAAATACGGCTATTATTTTCTTTAGCGACAATGGTGGAAATCAACACAGTGGTGTAGTTGATAAACTACCGTCAGGCGAGGAGTACATAACCACCCTTACCAATAACTATCCATTGCGTGGCGGAAAGGCTACGATCTATGAAGGTGGAGTTCGGGAGCCTTGTATCGTGGTTTGGCCCGGCATAACTGAGCCAAATACCAGAACAGATGAAATGATTCAATCCACAGATTTCTATCCAACAATCTTGAATTTGATTGGAGCACAGCTTCCAAAAGATCACGTCGTTGACGGAAAGGATATTACCCCAATTCTAAGAGGAGGGAATATAACAAGGGAGGGAATCTTCACCTATTTCCCCCATCAGCCCAAAGTACCAAATTGGTTGCCCCCTTCAGTTGCCGTTCATGCCGGAGATTGGAAACTCATCCGCCTGTTTCATCAGGGAGAAAACGGAAGGCATGAGTACAGGCTTTATAATTTAAAATGGGATATTGGAGAAAAAAATAATCTTTCAAAAATGTACCCTGAGAAAGTAGCTGAATTAGACCTCTTAATTGAAAATCATTTGACGGATGCCAATGCTGTTGTACCTGTTCCCAACCCCGATTTTGATCCAAAACAGTTTAAGCAGTTGCAATATGGAGAGCAGATTGGTGGTTATAAAGCTGTAAGAAAGGTTGTAGTTCAATAATAAATGGCTGCCAGCACTCAAAAGTTGTTTAGCTATCCAGAGACTTTTCTTTCCAAGTTAAATACTCGTCTGCTGTTTTAATCAGGGAATTTCTGGCTCACTTGAGGATAAATTTGCGAACTTTACCGTTCCAGATATGCGCGACGAAAATACCATCCAGCATTTATTCAGGATCGATGGCCGCAGGAAAGAGCCCAAATCGAAACAGATCATTCAATCGGTGAGTGAAGCGGTAAAGCGTGGTGATCTGCCTGTTGGAGAGCGTCTTCCCTCGTTAAATGAAGTCAGTTTTGAACTGGATGTCTCCAGGGATACCGTGCAGCGTGCCTACATCGGATTGTGCGATCGTGGGATCATCGAATCCATCCCGGGCAAGGGTTTTTATGTGAAATCCATGCCTTCCGACAAGGCCTTAAACATTCTACTTGTATTTAACAAACTGACGGCATACAAGAAATCCATTTACAATGCCTTTACGCACTCCATGAATACCCGGGCAAGCATTGATTTCCATGTTCATGATTATGATCCAAAGCGTTTCGAGCATATTATTAAGTCCCACCTGGACCGCTTTGATTACTATGTGATAATGCCCTTCTTTTATCATTACGATAAGAAGATCATTGACCTGTTCAAACTCATTCCCAGGAATAAACTGGTCCTGGTGAATAAGGATGTGTCTTTTCTGGACTTTGATTACCCTGTGGTTTACGAGGATTTTGAAAGTGATATCTGCGAAGCTCTGCATCCGGTTATCGATGAAATACGCAAGTATCAGCGCATGGTACTGGTATACCCCCTGGACCCCATGTCGAACCGGGAAATTGTCACGGGTTTTGAGCGATTCTGTAAGATGCACAGGCTGCCCCATGAGGTCCATATTGGCATGTCGGATATCATCATCCGGAATAGGGATCTGTACATCATTATTGACGACGATGACCTGGCCGAATTTATCAAGCGAAGCCGGGATATGGAATTTGGGATTGGAAAAGATGTGGGCGTCATTTCCTACCACGAAACCGTCTTGAAGGAAGTACTTGCGGATGGCATAACCGTCATCAGCACCGACTTCCGATTCATGGGCGACCGATTGGCCCGCATGCTCCTGGAGGGCGAAAAAGTGAAGGTTAAAAATCCCTTCCGGATGATCCGGAGAAAATCCTTCTGATCCTCCCTTTCATTTAATATCCCGATCCTAACTCAGTATCTGAGGTAAATAGAGGTTCAGAAACTGTTCAAGGCTACACACTCTGACATTGTCCCTGATTGGATAGTCATCGGAAGAGGGAGTAACAATGAAGTTATTTTTGCTTTGAACAGTCTCAATGGCGAGCGTATTCCCTTTGGTCAATTTGGGAGCATTTGAATGTTTAATCTCAATTCCGGCAATTATTTGTGTTCCTTTTGAAATGATTAAATCCAGTTCAGAACCATCCTGGGTTCTGTAAAAGTGTGGATCAAAACCCAATGCCAGATTATTGATTATTTGTTGAATTGCAAAGGCCTCCCATGAATTTCCTGACCCTGGGTGGCCTAAAAGTTCATTGTGATTAAATACCCTAAGCATATGGTGAAGTATACCCGTATCCCTGAAATAGATTTTGGCTTGGATAATTGCTAAAATGAGTTTAATTTAGATTTGTAAAAATCACTATTACATTCATTGTTTGCCTTGGATAATTTAATTTATTGTATATTTGAAGGAAACTAATTATGTATTTCAAGCGAAATATAGATTCCGAATTATTAAATTGGAAAAACACCAGTGATAGGAAACCTTTGCTGTTGCGTGGTGCCCGGCAGGTTGGGAAGTCAAGCACAGTCAAGGAGTTCGCAAAATATTTTGAATCCTTCATTGAAGTAAATTTTGAATCACATAAGGAAGTACACACATTCTTCGAAGGAAATATTATTCCAGAAGAGATTTGCGAAAGCCTTGAGATATTTTACAAAACGTCTATTACGAAAGGCAGTACTTTAATCTTTTTCGATGAAATTCAATCGTGTAAAAGTGCAATAAATTCATTGCGATTTTTTTATGAACAAATTCCTGATTTGCATATTATTGCAGCAGGCTCACTATTGGAATTTTCGCTTACTGATATTCCCTCTTTTGGAGTAGGTCGAATTCGCTCGATGTATCTTTATCCGTTTTCATTTGATGAATTTCTTAATGCAATTGGGGAGAATAAGTTAGTTAGCCTTTTAGACAAATCCGGGATTTTGAAACCTCTGTTAGATCCGTTTCATACTCAATTATTGAAATACTTTAAAAAATTTATTTTGTTGGGTGGAATGCCATCGGTAGTTTCTGCTTTCGCTCAAGGGGTTGGCATTTTGGAGTGCACCAACAGAATGGATGACTTGATAGATTCATACAAGGATGATTTTTCCAAATATAAAAAACATGTATCAGTTTCCTTGCTGACCGAAGTGTTCACTTCCGTTGTAAATCAATCAGGAGGAAAATTTGTTTATTCAAAAGCTTCTCTTTCGTCCAAACATTTTCAAATAAAAGAAGCTTTACTGTTGCTAATTAAGGCCGGGTTGGTTATTCCGGTAACCCACACATCAGCAAATGGTCTACCTCTGGGTGCCGAAAGCAATTATAAAAAACAAAAAATGATTCTTATTGATACAGGATTGTTTCAAAGATTACTTGGTTTGGATATTTCTGAGATTATGTTTTCGGAAGAGTTTGATACGATAAACAAAGGAGGGATTGCAGAACAATTTGTCGGCTTGGAGTTACTTAAACAGATGTCCTGTTATAAGCGTCATGAACTTTTTTATTGGCACAGAGAAGCAAGAAATAGTAATGCTGAAGTTGATTACCTTATTCAAAAAGGAGAAAGCATAGTCCCAATAGAAGTAAAATCTGGCGGCAGTGGATCAATGCAAAGCATTCGTCTCTTTATGGAAGAAAAACGAATATCAAGGGGGATACGAATTTCAATGGAAAACTTTTCCCAATTAAATGATATTGATATCTATCCGATCTACTCAAGCTTTAGGTTATTAAATAACCATCTTTCACCTATTTCTTAATTGTACTTTCCACTGCTTAAATACTCCGGGATTTGAAACACTGATTGCAGCTTCAGTACTGTTCAGTACGGATATTTGCAGAATAGCTCCTATAATTACAAGGATATATTATATGTAATTCATATCCCTGTCACAACCTGTAAAACAATTCTGCACTATGAAAAGAATACTGTACCTCCTGCTGATCGTACTTTCAGTAATTTTTTCCTGTAATCGTTCCCGTGTGCCGGACAGCCACAGCCAGGGAAGGAGTATCGATGATTTCCTTTATATTGAGAATGACCAGATCAGACTTGGGATTGACACCTCCATGGGGGGAGCCATTACCTACCTGGAAATAAAGGAGTACGGCGAGAACATGGTCAACGACTTTGACCTGGGCAGGCAGATTCAGATCTCATTTTTCGGCGGTCCCAATCCCTTTGTTCCATCCCCGGAGAAGAAACCCCACCCCCGGTGGGAATTTATTGGCTGGAATCCCATCCAGGCCGGAGATGTATTTGGTTATGGATCGAAGATCAAGGATCTGTATGTGGGAGAGGATTCCATATTCGTAAGCTGCATCCCCATGCATTGGCCCCTGGAGAATGTGCCCGGCCAGTGTGTCTATGAAAGCAGGATAAAACTTGAAGGCAACAAAGTTCTTGCTTCCGCCAGGATACTGAATCAGAGAGAGGATAAAACGAAGTATCCGGTCCGTAACAGTGAGTTGCCGGCCGTTTATTCCAACGGCACCTATTACCGGCTATTTACCTATACGGGGGATGAACCCTTCACAAACGATGAGCTCACCCTGGTACCCAAGCGCCATGTAGAACCCGGTAAATTTCCCTGGTCCAGGTTCCAGGCCACGGAAGGCTGGGCAGCCCTTGTGAATGAGGAAGATATCGGGATGGCCGTTTATTCACCACATACCGAACGCTTTCTTGGCGGATTTACCGGTGAGGAGGGTACCGGATCCACCTTCGATATTCCCTGTGGCTATATCTGCCCCGTTGGCGATATTGTTCTGGATCACAACATCGACTATAGCTATGAATATGTGATAGTCACAGGGATGCTGGAGGACATCAGAAAGGATGTATACGATCTCAACAAAAAATACCGGAAACATCTGCCGGTGTTTGACTTTGATGGAGGAAGGCAGGGATGGTACTATAAAAATGCAGAAGACAGTGGCTGGCCGGTAGAGGGAATGCTGAATCTCCATCCCCTGAAAGAGGAATGCACCCTATGGGGACCTGAACATTCTTATCCATCCCGGGAGATTAAGGAGATTGAGATCGTTGCAGCCTTTGAAAGCGATGCGGGTAGGTTCCAGTTTCTCTGGAATCGCATCGAGGGCTCGGAGAAGACAGAACAGCATTCGCTCGATATTGACATTGTTCCCGGAGCAGGCTTTAACACCTATCGTTTTGATCCCGGAAAGCACCCTGGCTTTACTGGATTGATAACGGGCATCCGGCTGAACTTCTCCGAGATGAAACCGACAGACAGAATAAAGATAGCGTCCATTGCATTTAAATGATGCGAAGCCAGCATCAGTACGGTTCAGTACGGTTGTTTCGGAAATAGCGGGTATTATTGCAGTATGGTTCTAAAAGACTATTAATCTAATACAATGAAGATATGAAATCAATGGTATTAACGGGGATCAGGGAAATGGAAATGAGAGAAGTTCCTTCCCCCGCAGTGGTAAACGATAACGATGTATTAATCAGGCTCAAGGTGGTGGCTGTTTGTGGTTCGGACGTTCATTATTATGTTTCCGGCAAGATCGGGAGCCAGGTAGTGCAGTATCCCTTTCCGGTGGGTCATGAATGTGCGGGTGTTGTAGAGGAAGTAGGCAAGGGAGTGACACGGGTAAAGCCGGGTGACCGGATTGCCATTGAGCCTGCCATGAACTGCGGGGAGTGTGACCAGTGCAAAGGAGGCCGGCCCCATACCTGCAGAAAGCTGAAATTCCTTGGATGCCCTGGTCAGGCCGACGGCAGCTTGTCGGACTTTATCGTAATGCCCGAGCATTCCTGTTTCCCCATAGCCGATGAAATGAGTTTTGACCAGGCAGCCATTTCCGAACCGCTTGCAATCGGGGTATATGCCGTAAGACAGTCTATACCTATGAAAGGTGCCCGTGCTGGCATCCTGGGTTTTGGCCCCATCGGGATGAGTGTACAGCTGCCCGCCCTGGCCAAGGGAGCGGACAAGGTATACGTTACTGACAAGATCGATGGTCGCCTGCAGATTGCCCGGGATGCCGGAGCCAGCTACGCAGGGAATGTGGATAAGACCGATGTGGTGAAAGAGATACTGGAGCTTGAGCCTGGCGGACTGGATGTTGTTTTTGAATGCTGCGGACAGCAGGAGGCCGTTGATCAGGCCTTTGAGCTGCTGAAACCGGGGGGTGTGCTTATGCTAATCGGGATCCCCGAATTCGACCGCTGGAGCCTTCCGGTGGATAAGGGACGGCACAAGGAAGTGACTGTCATCAATGTGCGCCGGCAGAACGGTGCCGTTGAGGAGACCCTGGAATTGCTTGAAAACGGTACCGTGGATGTGAGCAAAATGCCCACCCACCGCTTTGCTTTTGAAGATTCGAAAAAGGCATTCGACCTGGTGGCATCCTATGGTGACGGAGTCATGAAGGCCATGATTGATTTCTAGGCGGAAGCTTTTGCACATGGATAAAAGAGAGATCGAAAGGCTTGAGCAGGAATTGAATTCCTTCGATGCCGATGACCGTAAACATGCCCTGGATTCACTTCAATATTCAGTTCGACAGAAGGAAAGGGAACCGCAGAATGTCAACCTGCATTTTCACTCTTTCAACTCATACAATGCTGAAAACTGGTCTCCCTCGCGCATTGCCTGGGAATCAAAAAAAAGGGCACTCTATGCCACAGGGATCATCGATTTTGATGTGCTGGCAGGACTGGAGGAGTTCTATGCAGCCTGCGAGCTCCTGGGATTGAGAAGCTGTGTGGGGATTGAAACCCGGGCTTACCTGAATGAGTATGCCGACAAGGAGATTGATTCCCCGGGAGAACCAGGAGTGAGTTATATTGCAGGAACCGGCTTCTGCAGGGTGCCCGAAAAGGGTAGCCCCGAGGCAGTCACACTGAGGAAATACAGTCAGAAAGCAGAAGAGCGGAATCTGGCCCTGATCAGCCGAATCAATGCACACGTTCCGGATATTGCCCTGACCTACGGGGAGGTCAAACCACTGACCCCTTCCGGCAATGCCACAGAGAGGCACATCGTTGCCGCATATATTGATAAGATATACAAGGTCATTAATGGGAACCGTGACGTGGTTGATTACTTGGCGTCCCTGCTGGGATCAGATCCGGAATTAACAGCCACACTGATCGGGGAGAGGCACAGGCTTGAAGATGTGGTGCGTTCCAGGTTCGTAAAAAAAGGTGGATTCGCTTATGTTCAGCCTACCTCACAAACCTTTCCTCCGGTGGAGGAATTCTTTGCTTTTGTGAAAGCCTGCGGAGCCATTCCCATGGAATCCTGGCTGGACGGAACAAGCGAGGGCGAAAAAGATGGAAAGGCCTTGCTGGAGCTGTCCCGGTCCAAGGGGGCAGCGGCCCTGAACCTGATCCCGGACAGGAACTGGAATATTGCAGACAGTGAGGTGAAGGCTTTGAAAACCAGGAATCTGAGGTCGATCATTGAGGTGGCGGTGAGCATGGACATGCCCATTCATATTGGTACGGAAATGAATAAGAAGGGCCTTCCCTTTGCGGACGACCTCCAGGGCACGGATCTGAATCCTTATAAGGAGATCTTCCTGGACGGGGCACGTATTTGTGTGGGCCATACGGTATTGGGCCGCTTTGCAGATTTCACCTATGTGGGCGAAAAAGCAGAAAGCGAATATCCCGGACTGAAGGAAAGAAACAGCTTCTTTGCTTCGGTGGGTGCACTGCCGCCGGTGAATACAGCCATTGCAGATTCCCTGAGGGATGCAGGGAGCGAAAGAGCCTTCTCCCTGATCTGCGATTCGGAGAAAAAAGGAAAATGGATAAATTGATAACTAGGAAATAGCATTAGAATGAAAGCAGCAATTATAAAAAGTCCCGGAAATATAGCAGTGGAAGAATACCAGATGCCTGTTGCCGGAAAAGGGGAAGTCCTGTTGAAGGTTGATGCCTGTGCTTTGTGCGGCACGGATCAACGGGTCCTGAATGGAGAGAAACATGTGGATGTGCCCATTGTGGGTCACGAGATCAGCGGAACCGTTGTTGAGGTGGGTGAAGGTGCCTCTTCAGTAAAAAAGGGGGAACGCTATGCCGTGCAAACGGTTATTGGGTGCGGGAGCTGCCCCATGTGTGCCATCAGCCGGGAGAACCTGTGTGAGAATGGATTCAAGGCCATCGGATATCAATGGAACGGTGGCTTTGCAGAATATATGATTATGCCCCGGGAGGGTGTCGAGCAGGGCTGCCTGATCCCTGTCAGCAAGAACATGACAGACGAGGAGGCCACTCTTCTTGAGCCCCTGAGCTGCTGTATCAACGGCATGCGGATCATCCCCCTGGAAGAGGCTCAGCACGTAGTTGTTTTCGGCGGCGGGATCATCGGGGTTCTCAATGGTTTGGTGGCAAAGGCCCGGGGTGCTGCCTGCGTGACCATCATGGATGTAAGCCAGGACAGGCTGGATCTGTTGAAAAGCCTGGATCTGCCCTTCAACCATTTTGTGAACAGCGCCGAGACCTCACCGGAAGATTGGGTGAAAGAGCATACAGGCGGACGCGGGGTTGATGTGGTAGTGGTTGCAGCCTCTGTCAAGGCACTGGTAAAACAGGGTATGAATTTGCTGGCCCGTGATGGACACCTTTCCATATTTGCCGGCATGCCCAAGTCGGATCCCACCGAAGTCCTGGATCTGAACCTGATCCATTACCCGGAGCTGCACATCCATGGGGCCAACAGTTCTGTAAAGCGGGACTACATCGAAGCGGAGCAGATGATCTCCTCGGGCCTGATCAAGGGCTCCTCCCTGGTCACCCATGTGTTTTCACTGGATGATTTCAACCAGGCAGTGGAAGTTCAGGGCGATCCGGCTTCCGGGGCCCTGAAAGTGATCATTAAACCATAATTTAAATAGATTAAAATCCAGATAATGAGTTTTTTAAAGAAATACGAAGCGGAGGTAGAGTCGTTTGTGAGGGTATGCCACCAGTTATCGGCCAAGATGTATGTGACCGGTTACGGGGGCAACCTTGCCTGGAGACTGGAAGACCAGGTCATCCTGATTACACCCACCATGCTTAACAAAGGTGAGATCCAGGCTGAAGACCTGGTGTTCATTAACCCTGAAGGCGAAACCATCGAAGGGAATAGAAGACCCACAGGTGAGAAATACATGTACCTGAAGTTTTTCAGGGAAAGACCCGATATCAAGTCGGTGATCCACTGCCATTCGCCCAATGTATGTGCCTTTGCCATCATGGAAGGCGATTACCTGATGAAGCCTTATTTCCCGGAAACCACCCATGAAGTGGGACCGGTACCGGTGGTGCCCTATGCCGAACCCATCAGCCAGAAGCTGGCCGATAATTTTTCCGATTACCTCCAGGGCTACAATAGCTTTTTAATGGAAAACCATGGCCTGGTTTCCATGAGCCCCTTAGGGATCGAATGGACACACATGAACGTTGAATTGCTGGAATCGACCGCATACTCCCTGATCCAGGCCCTGGCCACGGGTCAAAAGATCAAAACCCTGTCAAAGGAAGAGGTGAAGAACCTGGATAACGTGGTACAGAAAAGGGATTGTCCCATGTTCGGCGCACCCGGCGTCCACAAATCCCTGGTAGACCTTTATTTTGCTGAATAAAAATGATAGATTTCAATCCGCTTGAGTCAGCTCTGGAAGGAGAGCTGTTTACCGATCATGTGCAGCGGGTCCTTTACTCCACGGATGCATCCCAGTATAAGGAGCTGCCGTTGGCAGTCTGCAAACCAAGATCGGTATCCGATATTAAGAAGATCATTGCTTTTGCCCGCGAAAATAAGACCTCGCTTATTCCCCGCGGAGGCGGAACTTCCCTGGCCGGCCAGGTGGTGGGAAGCGGGATCGTGGTGGATATTTCAAAATACATGAACCGGATCCTGGAATTTAACGGTGAGGAAGGATACGTCATAGTCGAACCGGGTGTGGTGCTGGCCGAATTAAACTTGTTTCTGGCAGAGCATGGATTGCAGTTCGGACCGGAGACCTCCACAGCCAACCGCTGTGTCATAGCTGGGATGCTTGGAAACAACTCCTGCGGTCTTCATTCCCTGGCCTATGGAAGCGTACGCGAACACATCCTGGAAGTGGATGCCATCCTGGCCGATGGCTCCGAAGCCTGCTTCAAAGGACTGTCAAAGGATGAGTTCAGTCAAAAACTAAATGGCGATACCCCGGCCCTGGAAAAAGCCATATATGAGAATATCCATGAGATCCTTTCCGATCCGGGAAACCAGAAGGAGATTCGGGACAATTTTCCAAACCCGGAACTCACCCGGCGCAATATGGGTTATGCCATTGACGTATTGCTAGATACGGAGGTGTTTACAGAAGGTGGCGAGCGATTCAATTTCTGCAAACTGCTGGCAGGTTCGGAAGGCACACTGGCATTTTCACACAGGATCAAACTGAATGTCATCCCGCTTCCCCCAAAGCACAAAGGGCTTGTCTGCGCCCATTTCGAGACCCTGGAGCAGGCGCTGCAGGGCAACCTGATAGCCCTCAAACATGAGCCCACGGCCATCGAGCTCATGGATGACACCATCATGCAGTGCACCAAGGCAAACATCGAGCAAAACAAGAACCGCTTCTTTGTGAAGGGCGATCCGGGTGCCATGCTGATGATCGAGTTTTCTTTCGAAAACGAAAAGGAATTAACCGACACCGCTGCTGCCCTTGAGAAGGATTTCCGCAGTGCAGGACTGGGCTACCATTTCCCGCTGGTCACCGGTGCCGACAAGATCAAACGGGTATGGGCTCTGCGAACGGCCGGACTGGGTTTGCTGGCCAATATTCCCGGCGACCGAAAAGGCGTTCCGGGAATCGAAGACACAGCCGTCCATCCTGAGGTTCTGCCAGACTATGTGGCTGACATAAAAAAGGTGCTGGCAGATCTCGGACTGGAAAGTGTGTACTATGCCCATATCGCAACCGGGGAGATCCATTTCCGGCCGCTGATCAATTTCAAGGATCCGGAGGATGTGGAACGCTTCGACCGGCTCATGGACGAGGTGGCCCGCCTGGTGAAGAAATATCGGGGATCCATGAGCGGGGAACATGGCGACGGACGTGCGCGCGGGAAATTCATCCCCTTCATGCTGGGTGAGCACAATTACCAGCTGCTGAAGCGAGTGAAGAAGGCCTGGGATCCCCATGGGATATTCAACCCGGAAAAAATCGTGGATACTCCCCCCATAACTGAAAACCTCAGGGTGATCCCGGGAAAGTCGGATCCTTATATTGAAACCACCTTTGATTTTTCCAGTAACAAGGGATATTTAAGAAGCATAGAAAAATGCAATGGGTCGGGCGATTGCCGAAAGAGTGAAATTATCGGGGGCACACTCTGTCCCACCTTCATGGCCACGCGCGATGAGGACAAATCGACCCGGGGCCGGGCCAACATCCTGCGCGAGTTCATCTATTCCAGCAAGAAAGAAGATCCCTTCGGCCAGCGGGAGATTTATGACATCCTGGACCTGTGCATCTCCTGCAAGGCCTGTAAAAGCGAATGTCCCTCCAACGTGGACATGGCCAAGCTAAAGGCCGAGTTCCTGCAGCATTATTACGACATCCACGGCATCCCGCTCCGTTCACGACTGGTGGCCTACCTGCCAAGGTTAAACAGGCTGGCCATGGTGTTCCGCCCCCTGAGCAACTTTTTCATGGACACCACCCTGCTGAAAAGATCCATCGGCTTTTCCACCAAACGTTCCGTTCCTGCCCTTTCCCGGATCACGCTCAGGCGATGGGTGGGAGGGAAGCTTCAAAAGCCGGATGCAGAGCCCAAAGGCCGCATCTACCTTTTCAACGATGAGTTTACCAATTACAATGAAAGCGACATTGGGATCAAGGCCATTCTGCTGCTCATAAAACTGGGCTACGAGGTGCAGATCCCGGTGCACCGGGAAAGCGGCCGCACCTTCCTTTCCAAGGGGATGGTGAAGAGTGCCCAAAAGATCGCCACCCGGAATGTGGAGCTCCTGAAGGACCTGATTAGCGATGACACACCCCTTGTGGGTATTGAGCCCTCAGCCATCCTTGCATTCAGGGACGAGTACCCCGAGCTGGTCCACAAGGACCTGCAGCCGGCAGCAGAAGCCCTGGCTGGCCGGGCCCTGCTTTTCGAGGAATTTATTTCGGCCGAGATTGAAAAAGGGAACATCAGCGCATCAGACTTCACCGCCGAAGAGAAGCACATCCTGCTGCACGGGCACTGCCAGCAAAAGGCCATTGCCTCCACCGGACCCAGTAAAGAGATGCTTTCCCTGCCAGTGAACTATACGGTGAAGGAGATCCCTTCGGGTTGCTGCGGGATGGCCGGTTCCTTTGGCTATGAAAAGGAACACTATGAGCTTTCCATGAAAATTGGGGATCTGGTTCTTTTCCCTGCCGTTCGTGAGGCGGAAGAGAAGGTTATTATCTCAGCTCCGGGGACTTCCTGCCGGCACCATATTAAAGATGGCACCGGGAAAAGGGCATATCACCCGGTGGAGGTATTGTATGATGCATTGATTAAATAAACAAATAGCTATAAGACTATGAAAAACAAACAATCTCTGATCCTTATCCTGGCCTTGTCCTGTGGATTCCTTCTTTCGGCCTATTCAAGTGCTCCTCTGCAATTGAATTCGCTCAGGGTGGAGTACCACGAGAATCCACTGGGAATTGATGTGGAAGAACCACGTTTCAGCTGGACCCTGGAAGGGGAAGGAAGAAACCGTTTCCAGACCGCTTATCAGCTCGTGGTGGCCTCCACATCCCAGAAGCTTGCATCCGGAGACTGGGATGTGTGGGACAGCAAGAAGGTAGACGCTGATGCCACCAACCAGATCGAATTTCAGGGGATCCCGCTTCAATCGGGCCAGGTCTACTACTGGAAGGTGAAAGTGTGGGATGAGAACGACCAGGCATCGGATTGGAGTGATGAAGCAAGCTGGTCCATGGGAATGCTGAACTACTCCGACTGGCAGGGGCAGTTTATCAGCCTGGGAGCAGGACATTTCACGGGACATCCCCACGAGGGTCTCTACCTTCCTCCCGCCAGGTACTTGCGCAAGTCCTTTAAACTTGACAAGCCTGTAAAGCGTGCAACGGCCTATACCACAGCGCTTGGTGTATACGAATTCCGGCTGAACGGGGATAAAGTGGGCGATCACTACCTGCTTCCCGGTTGGACCGATTATCGCAAACGACTGTATTATCAGACGTTTGACCTTACGGATGCACTGGTGCAGGGTGAAAACGTCCTGGGTGCCATCATAGCCGACGGGTGGTATTCGGGATACCTGGGTTTTGCCCTATTAAACAAGCAGGACAGGGTGAGGGACTTCTACGGGGAAAACCCTGCCTTTATGGGACAGTTGGTCATTGAATATGAAGATGGAAGCTCTGAGGTGATCGCCTCTGGTCCTTCCTGGCAAGCCAGCCTGGGAGCCATACAGGAGGCCGATATTATCATGGGTGAACGCCATGATGCGCGACTGGAAGAGAAGGGCTGGGACACGCCGGGCTATAATGCCTCTTCTTGGCAAGCCCCGAAAATGTACCCCTATCCGGAGGGCAGGCTGCAGGCCTATCCCGGTACCCTGATTCGGGAAAGGGAACGCCTGGTGGCACAAAGTGTGACCGAGCCCAAGCCGGGGACCTATGTGATTGACCTGGGGAAGAATTTTGCCGGTATCGCAGAGCTGAAGGTGGAAGGGCCCGGAGGAACTGCAGTGCAGCTGAAATACGGGGAGATGCTCAATTCAGACGGGACCGTAATGACCGAGAACCTTCGCTTGGCCAGAGCCACCGACACCTACATCTTAAAGGGAGAAGGCCTTGAAGTATGGCAGCCGAAATTCACCTACCATGGTTTTCAATATGTGGAGCTAAGCGGATTTCCCGGCAAACCCGGCCTGGATGCGATCAGCGGGATCGTGTTGAGCTCCACGGCCCTGGATGCGAGTTCCTTTACCTGCTCCAATGAAATGAACAACACCTTGTTCAGGAATATCCGGACCACCCAGGCCGCGAATTTTATCGACATTCCCACCGACTGCCCGCAAAGGGATGAACGACTGGGGTGGACAGGAGATGCACAGATCTATTGCCGTTCAGCCACCTATAATGCCGATGTGGCCGCCTTTTTCACAAAATATGCCATCGACCTGGACGATTCCCAGCGCTGGTATGGCGCCTACCCGAATTTTGCACCCTTCGGCTATTCACGGCTCACGCAGTACTCCCCTGCCTGGATGGAAGCCGGTGTGATCATCCCTTACAACAACTACAAGGTGTATGGAGATACCAGGATTATCGAATACATGTACACCGGCATGGAGCGCTTCATGGAATTCGAGGCCGATGCAAGCAGTGGGTATCTGCGGCCCGGCGGAGGTTCCAACTGGGGTGACTGGCTGTCACTGGATGAAATCACCAGCGACGCTTTCATAGCCAGTGCCTACTGGGCATACTGCGCCTCATTGATGCAGGAAATGGCCGCAGCCCTGGGCAAAGCGGAGGATGCGAAGCACTACCAGGAGCTCTTTGAGAATATAAAGAATGCATTTGCCGGCAAATACATCCTGGAAAACGGGCATACCTCGGAGGAGACCCAAACCTCCTACGCCCTGGCCCTGTATTTCAACCTGTATCCCGAAGAACTGGCACATAAAGGTGCTGACAGGCTGGCGGAGAAAATCACTCAGAACGGTAACAGGTTCGCCACTGGTTTCCTGGGGACCAAGCATGTCATGCTGGTTCTGGCAAAATATGGTTACGACGATTTGGCCTACAAACTATTCAAACAGACTGAATATCCAAGCTGGGGTTATTCGGTGGTGAACGGTGCCACCTCCATCTGGGAGCGTTGGAACAGCTATACCAAAAACGCTGACGAGAACTCCAAGCTCAATATGCAGATGAATTCCTTCAGCCACTATGCATTCGGATCCGTGACCGAGTGGATGTTCATTAACGGGCTTGGAATTGATACGGAAGGCCCGGGCTTCAGAAAGATCACCATCAAACCATCGGTCTCTGGGGAGATGGAATTCATGAAGGGGAGCTTCGAAAGCATTAACGGGACCATCGCATCGGGTTGGGAGCTGAAAGGTAAAAAGCTGAGTCTTCAGATAGAGATTCCTGTGAATACAAGAGCCAGGATTCACATTCCCAGCACAAAACCCGCTTCCGTCAAGGAGCAAGGCAAGGCGCTTTCCAAGGTGCCCGGCATAAAAATCCTTGATGATAATACCCGTGAAACCATTGTTGAAGTGGGATCGGGACAGTACGAATTTTCATCACTAAGAAACCAGTCAAAGTAGATCACGCTAATTATCAGATACCGAGAATTATATACCAACAGAAACATAAAACCACAATAACAATGAAAAAATCAGAGCAAATTGAAAAGATGTATGCCCTGGCCAGGGAGCAGTACGCTGAAGCGGGAATCGATACTGACAAGGTGCTGGAAAAAATGCAGAACATTGCCATCTCCCTGCATTGCTGGCAGACCGATGATGGTGGGGGACTGGAATACGAGGGTGCCGAACTGTCCGGAGGCGGTATCCAGGCCACGGGTAACTTCCCCGGGAAGTCCAGGAACATGGCCGAAGTGCGCATGGACCTGGAAAAGGTCTATTCCCTTCTGCCCGGGAAGCATCGTCTGAACCTGCACTCCATCTATGGAGATTTCAGCTCGGGTCTGGTTGAAAGGGACCAGTTCGGGCCGCAGCATTTTGAAAGCTGGGCCCAGTGGGCCAGGGAGCAGGAAGTCGGAATGGATTTTAACTGCACCCTCTATTCCCACCCCAAGTCCGAATCGGGCTATACCCTTTCCGACCTGGATAAGAACATCCGTGATTTCTGGATCGAACATGTGAAACGCTGCCGCGATATTTCGGAGTTTTTCGGAAGAGAACTGGGCAGCCGCTGTGTCCACAATATCTGGATCCCCGACGGCTCAAAGGACGTTACCGTAAACCGTTTCAAGCACCGGGCCCTGCTGAAAGATTCCCTGGACCAGATCCTTGCCGATCAGAAGGATCCGGCCCTGATGGCTGATGCGGTGGAAGCCAAACTCTTCGGAATTGGTGTGGAGGCCTATACGGTGGGCTCGCACGAATTTTACCTGGGATATGCGGTCGATAAAAAGATGATGCTCTGCCTGGACATCGGTCATTTCCACCCCACCGAGCAGGTTTCGGACAAGGTATCGGCCGTATTCCAGTTCATCCCCGAACTGCTCTTCCATGTAACCCGCCCCATCCGCTGGGACAGCGACCACGTGGTCACCCTCAGTGACGAGGTGAGGGCCCTGTTCGAGGAGATCGTCTGGGCCGATAAACTGGACAAGGTGAATATCGGGCTGGATTTCTTCGATGCAAGCCTGAACCGGATCGGAGCCTATGTGGTGGGTACTCGTGCAGCCCAGAAGGCAATTTTGCTGGCACTGCTCAATCCAACCGATCAGATCCGTGCATATGAGGAAAAGGAGAAGAACTTCGAGAAACTGGCCCTGGTGGAAGAAGCGAAATCAAGACCCTTTGGTACCGTCTGGGACTATTTCTGCCTGAAGAACGACGTGCCTGCAGGGGATGATTATATCGCAGAGATCCAACAGTACGAAAAGGAGATTCTGAGCAAAAGGTAGGTCCATTAAAGCACCAGAACTAAAAGTCCGGCCGGGGGATCAATATCCTGGCCGGATTTTTTCTTTTCTCGACTTTGCTGGCTCAATAGGAGGAAGTTGGGACCTGTTTGACCTGGATCAATAATCTTCTATAGTTCCGGGTAGTATCACCCTCCTGTTTTCCGCAATGCAAGACCCAACCCAGAAAGCCAAAATTGAATATCAAATAGTAATTTAAATTTTATTTAAGTCTCCGGAAAACAGTTGCATTATCCTTCCCCCAGGCGTTGCTCTCTTTCAAGGAGATCCCTCTCTCTTCTGATCTCTTCTTTCAGAGATTCTTCCTTCGGAAGATATAGCTTGTATTTAGAAGCAAAGATATGTTTACCCTCGCTCAGAACACTGTATTTAACTATGGTCTTGTTTTTGTCCGTACATAAAATTTTTAATAAGGATATAGACTGACCCCACCTACCGGCGAAAAACGGTACCACCTT
>CAZURA010000087.1:0-23532 GCA_964622985.1 uncultured Bacteroides sp.
AGAGCTCTATCTGGGAATTTAGTAATTCCAGTTTCATGTCTATGAGTTGCTGGTTTACCTCGGTGGATTCCTGTCCGATTGAAGGATTGGCAAATATCAGCGAGAATATAAATGGCAACAAAAGGGTGATGGGGTATCTTTTCATGACAGTATACGTTTTATCGAAGCAGACAGCACATGGTTTGGGCTATCCTTTCCGGGTTAGTAATGTAATCCTCTCAGAAAAGATGTATTAATCAGGGGGAGGGTTGCGTCTTCCTATTTACTCAGATCAAGCAATTCAACCTTTCTGAACTCGTAAGGATGACTTTCGGCCTGCAGTGCAATGAAACCTGATTTGAGAAGTGTTCCGTCAGGCAGAGGAAATCCCTCCGGCAGATCACCCCCGATTTGAGGTTTCGAATAGGTCAGCACGGTATCACCTTCCACAATATGATGGATGATGCTATCGCTGTAGACCACCAGCTCAAAATGAATCCACTCCTCCCCATGAAAGGTCTTTGAAGTGGAGCTGGTACAATGGCGAGTTATCAGTTCTCCATCCATTACCACATGGGTGCCGGGGGTGCATAGATTCCCTGTGGTTCGCTCTCCCTCTCCGATACCCCCCAGGAATTGTGCCTCAATGCTCACCGGAAATGGCTGATCTGTTCCCATTGATTCGGGTGACTGGGAATGGAACATGATCCCACTGTTTTTAAGAGCCCAGCCTTGTCCCCCCGGTACCTGTTCTCCCACCACACGGTACTCCACCCGGAGCTTGTAGCGGGAATAGGGCGTCTTGTAAAAGATATGGCCATATTCCTCATGGAACTCTTTGTATTCATCATACCGGGTTACCATGTAACCGTTCTCTACACGAAAGGTATTGTTGAAGTTCTCGTCCAGCGGGTGTTTATTTACTTTGATGGTCCAATCTTCCAGGTCCTTACCGTTGAAAAGTTGAATCCATTTTTCGGGTTCGGCATCCTGTGATTGCTTATTCCTGGCAGAGTTTGTGTCGGTCCCAACATTACAGGAGATCAGCATTGCCAGGAAGAGAGGGATCAGGAGTTTGGCTTTCATGGTATTAAAGTCTTTAGATTACGTAAATAAAATCAATATTGCAGGATTCAGATCTATAAATCGCCAAAAAAAGTATAATAGCTTCCCTGGATCATTTGATCAACGGTGTAGCAAAGTTCAGCCATATGGTAGTCGCCCCACATACTCGATTCACCACACGGGACCTGTTGTCCGTCCGGTACATGGTCCCATCCGTTGGGCCGGTGATACACCGAGTGAAGCAGAATACCCTGGTGATCGTGTGAGTGGGAGAGATAACGTTCCGACAGCAAGGTTCTCAGTACAGTCAGCCCGGCCTGATAATATCGGCCAGCCTCGTTGGGATCGCATTTTTCCATCAGTTTTCCCAACCTTAGGAGTCCCTGCGCACCGATGGCAGCTGCCGAGCTGTCCACCGGTTCGAAGGAGTTGCAGGGATCGGCCGGGGTCTCCTGGTAACTCCCCAATCGATGTAGCTCTGGAGCCCCTGTATCCCAGTAGGGAATCCCATCCGCTGCTGTGTGCTCCAAGTAGAAATCAGAGGTAGCCCTGGCCGCTTTCAGGAACGTGGACTGGATCATCTCCAGGTCAGGGTAGGAGGGATCTACGTGATCCAAGAACTCCAGGAACTCAGAAAATCCCAGCATGGCCCATGCCAATCCTCTCGTCCACGTGGTGAATCCCGAATATCCCTGCTGGGAGTTGGGGCAACGATAGTTCCCGTCGTGGGTGTTAAAGACCGATTCGTGGGCCACCCTGCCCCACTGGTCGTACTGATCCCGATCCCCGCCATAATATATTGCATATTTGGCAGTGGTTATGCCATGCGTGATGGCCCGATCCATCAGATCCACTTCCATATCGTTCTCGGTCAGCATCCTGTGACCCAGCTTGTGCGCGGCTAATAGTATACGGCAGGTACGCATGGTATCGATAAAGAGGGAGTGGGGTCCATTAAAAGAGTGGATAAATCCACCCTCTTTCAGGGGTGTCCACCGCCTTGCTTGTACTGCACCGGAGGTCTTTATGGCCAGTTTATAAAACTCTTTCTCTTCCCGGGAGGCTTCAAAAAGTCCGGAGTTGGCAAACCGAAGCAGGTTGCCGTATGTGCTCATGTTATTGAACCCATGGTCATGCACCCCGAAATGGGTGAGGTGATGGGCCATCTTCTCAAAGGTATTCCTTCTTCCTGCTTCAAGCATGGTCCGGTCGCCTGTGGCTCCGAAAATCAGAAGAGGTATTCCATACTGAAATCCCTGGGTCCACTCGGTCCATCCCCGGGTGGTATATTTCCCTTCCACCGTAAAAACCGGTGATCCCTGGCTGGGATCATATTCCTTTTCAATGGACTTTTCTTTCCCTTTAGCCAGCTGCCAGAATTGATCCAATTCGCTTTTAAAGGAGTGTGGAGAAATTTTATGGTCAATGATCATGGTGATGCCTATTTACAGATCCCGGATCCATAAAATTAAAAAATGTTCTTTAGGTTCCGCAGGAATGGTCAGTTGGTTGCAGTTTTCCTGAATTGCCTGAAACTGATAAGTTGTCCGACCTTTTCGTCCCAGAGCCGCAGATTCATGGTCCTGATACTTGGGAAAAAAGTAACCGGCTTAATAGACCGGAACATCTCATTCTCTTTGTGGCAGCGCTCCAGGTTATAATTGGGGATTTTTGGGCTGAGGTGATGGATGTGGTGAAATCCGATATTACCGGTGAACCAGTGTAACACCTTCGGGAATTTCAGGTACGAGCTTCCTTCCAATGCAATGGTTTTATAATCCCACTTATCCTGCCGGGTCCATTTTACATCTTCAAACTGGTGTTGCAGGTAGAAGAGCCATACCCCTGCTACTGTAGCAAAAAAGATCACTGGCAACTGGATGAGAAGGAAGGCTTTCCATCCCAGAAGCAGGATGAGTCCTCCGCAGTAGGGGATGAGGATCAGATTGGTGATATATACACTATATCGTTCCTCAGGTTTCATCCCCTTTTTGGTAAATCGAAACCAGATCACAAACAGAAAGACCGGACCCAGCGCAATGAGTATGACAGGATGCCTGTAGAGACGATATACGAACTTTCTCCATCCCGACAACATCTCATATTCCGCTGCAGTTAATGTCCATACATCGCCAATGCCTCTCTTATCCAGATTCCCTACCGTATTATGATGAATGGCATGGTCGTTATGCCAGCGGTCATACGGGGTGAATACCAGGCTCCCCAAAATGGTGCCAACGATTTTATTGGTTTTGGAAGAACGGAAGAATGAACCATGACCGCAGTCATGGAATATGATGAACAACCGTACCAGCAATCCGGCCGCTATCAATGATATTCCCAGTGTAATCCAGTAGGATACCTCCAGTGAGATGTACATCAGGTACCACATGCCCACATAGGGTATCAGGGAATTAACTATCTGCCAGATACTCTTCTTATTGTTTGGTTTATTGTATCTGGATATGATCCCAACCCACTGCCTGTTATTATACTCTTTTTGTTGCATATCCAATCCTCTTTATGGCTTATAAAACCTGAATGCAAGTTAGGCAAACCTTTGAAATAATGAGTCAATTCTGCTCCGAATTGAGAAAGTGTGATGATTAAGATCATCAGGGATGAACTCTACCAGTGTGGTCTATTAATCTCCTGAACTCCTGATGAATTGTCCCTTCGATTCCTGCCAGGTCTCTTCCCAATCTTCATAGATTTTTGGAGTGGGATAGCTCCCGAAATAGATGGGGAGACCCCTTTCCCTGAAATGCGGATGTTCCACTGTTCCAACCAGTTTAAGCTTCTCAAAATAGAGAGGCAGTCGGTCCGAATACCCCATATAGATCACATACTGACCCTCCGGATGTTTCGGGATCCACTCCATAAAAGCGTCATTGAAACTGTAGACCTCTGGATAGGTATCATCTGGTCTGAAATAGGCAGCAGCACCTGCACAACCATAATGTTCCCCATAGACCAGGGTGTGGGATTGGATGCTATCTTCCAGGCTGTCATAAAATGTCCATATCTTTTCTCCCAGCTCATCCCATCCCACCATATCAGCATAATCCTGTGGCAGGTCATGTACCTCTCCATCTTCCCATTTAAGCATCACTTCCAGTCCCCGTTCCACCATTTTTCTGTCATATTCCACCATGCGGTCTGGCTTGTAGATGGGCAGACTGAAGGGAAGGACGAACAGACCATTCAGCAGAGTGATTGTCACAATAACCCACCCCATCCACCTATAAGGTCTTCTTGACCATCGTTCCCAGGCAACGGCACCAAAAACGACCAAAATTGTATAGGCGGCTATGGTGTAATAGAATTTGCCTCGCAACAGAATAATAAGCAGGAGCGTGAGTACAAATGCCCAGGCAAAGACTCTGTAATCCCGGTGCTCCCGCTTGGTTAACAGCCAGATCAATCCTCCCGCCCAGACCAACAGTGCAGGCAAGTGCATAAGGATCTGGGCAAGCATAAAATCTTTCAGCAGCACATTGCCCAACTGGGTTTGGTGCAACTCGGCCATATGGGAGAAAACGGGCCAGTTTCGCTGAAACTGCCAGATCAGATTGGGCAGGATCACCAACAGACCACCTGCCACAGTAACAGGAAGATACCAGTTCCATAACAATCTCCGGTGGCGGCTGATCACCACAGCCATCAGAAGAGCGAAACCATAAAAAATGATCGAGTACTTATTCATCCACCCCAATCCAAGCACCGGTATCATCCACAATAACATCTTCGGTTCCTGCTTCCTGACCAGATGGAATACTACCACAGCAGCCAGCAGCCAGAAGAGGTGGTTGAAGATCACCGGCTGAAGCAGCAGGGCAGGCCTTAGGAATGCAGGGGAGACGAAATAGGCAGTCATCCCGATCACCAGAGCCATAGAACCCCCTTTCAGTTGTTTGATGAGCCAGCCCACCATGTAGATACTTACGGCTCCCACCAGTGCAGGAAGAAGCCTTACTGCCAGGACTGAATCACCCCAGACAGATGTATGCAGGCGAGTGATGAAAGCCAGCAAGGGAGGAGTACTGAAAAATCCCCAGTCCAGGTGCCTGGACTGGGCCAGATAGAGGTAGGCATCCCGCTGAAGTCCATAGTAGGTGGCCGTTAACAGATGTACAAGTAGTTTAGTCACAGCGAAAAGCAGGACTATCCAATATGTCCTGATCCAAGCTCGGATATTATTCATGGGTCCTGTTCTCTTTTAATTTGCGGAAATACTCTTTTGAAGCACGTACAACGGAAGGGGAAAGGAGCAGTGCCGAGATCATAGTAGGGAAAGCCATCAAGGCATATGCACCATCGAAGATCCCAACCACTGTACCCAGGGTCGCAGTAGCGCCCAGCGGGATAGTCAGTACATAAAACCATTTATAAAGGGCATTATATCTGGCACCAAAAATGAAAGAATAGCATTTGGTGCCGTAATATGGGAAAGAGAGCATGGTGGAGAGAGCAAAAACAGTCACACATAGGGTAAGGAGATAGGAACCGAAACCCGGTAGAGCTATTTCAAAGGCATCGGCTGTGAGGGTGATGCCATCCGACTCTCCTCTATTCCATACCCCCGTAATGATTAATGCCAGGGCGGTCATGGTACACACAATAATAGTATCCACCACCGGACCTAACATGGCTACCAGTCCTTCCCGTACCGGTTCGTTGGTTTTTGCTGCGCCATGTGCCATGGGTGCCGTACCTATCCCTGCTTCATTGGAAAATGCCGCCCTTCGAACTCCGGTGATGATCAGAGCTCCCAATGCTCCTCCCATCACCGAATCGGCGCTGAATGCATCGTTAAAGATCAGTCCAAAGCTTGGAATGATCTTTTCGGGTTGGGTGAAAATAATCAACATCACTGAGAGGACATAGAGTACAACCATGAGGGGGACCAATCGTCCGGTCACCTTTCCGATCCTTTTAATTCCTCCGAATATGACCACGGCTACAAGGAGAGCAGTGATCAAGCCCGATATCAGGTTGGTGGCAAATCCGGCTGCCACTCCATTGGGCAGCAAGATCACATCCCTGATGGCCTGGGTCAGCTGATTCACCTGGAACATGGGGAGTACACCTATCATGCCCAACACCGAAAAGAAAATAGCGAGAGGCCTCCAGTTTTTTCCCAGTCCTTCCACAATCACATACATGGGTCCCCCTTGAAGCTCTCCTTTGGAATCCCTGCCCCGGTACATGACAGCCAGGGTGCAGGTAAAGTATTTGGTAGTCACACCCAGGATCGCACTGATCCACATCCAGAAGATGGCTCCGGGTCCCCCCATGGTGATAGCCAGTGCCACACCACTGATGTTACCCATCCCCACCGTAGCAGCCAAAGCCGTGGAGAGGGCCTGATAATGGTTGATCTGTCCCGGTTCATCTGGATTATCATACCGGCCCAGTAAAATGGCCACAGCGTGACGGAAGTACCTGAAAGGAAGCAACCTGGAATAGATCAGAAAAAAGAGACCTCCTCCCAGAAGCAGTATCAGTAAAGGAGTACCCCATGCCAGATCAGAAAATCCTGTGATGATGCGCTCAATGGAGGAGACGGTTTCAGTGGGGGATAAGTGTGCTATCTGCTCCTGCATACAAGAACCTTTTAATCCATTATTCCCATCTGCTTCATCAGGAAGGAAGCATTCATATTGGTGGCAATCCCTTTTCGAAGGGAATAATCAAAGGTAAGATCCATGCCTTCGATATAGCTTTCAAAGCAATAGTTGACCACTTCACCCGGATGCTCTTTTTCCAACTCCCCCAGGGAAAGATCATGGGTGGCGATAAAGATGTGGACAGGGTACTGGAGAGTTCGCTTGATCAGACCCACCGATCCCCTTTTCTTATCCGTGGTATTGGTACCTTTCAACACTTCGTCCAGCAGGATCAGCATCGGTTCTCCGCGCTCCATTCGTTTGACAATCAAATGCAGTCTTCTTATTTCTGCCAGAAAATAGGACTCTTCATCTTTCAGAGAGTCGGCCGTACGCATACTTGAAAAGAGCCCTTTGAATCCGCTTTGGAACTTTTCGGCGCAAACCGGGCAGCCCGTATAGGCCAACACCATGTTGATACCCAGTGACCGCAGGAATGTGGATTTTCCTGCCATATTGGCTCCTGTAATCACTGCCACTTTCTCACCTTCGATCCGGAGGCTGTTGACAACCCGCTTATGATCCGGGATCAAGGGATGGCCTAAACCCTGAAGGTCCATGATCTCCTGTGTTTCGGTTAAGTCGGGGACCACGAATCCGGGGTGATTGAAGGCAAATCCAGCCAGGCTGACCTGTGCGTCGATCCACCCGATAAGCTCAATCCACTCCAGGATCTGTGCACTGTTCTTCTCCTTCCATTTTTCCAGAAACCTGAGCATGATAAAATCGAAGAGAAATAAACCGTTGAATACAACTCCCAGGAGCATATTTAACCGCTGGTCGAACAGATTGAGCAGTTTGGAAAGCTTTTTAACCTCCTTCATACCTACTTTCGCCAGTTTACCTTTGTGTATCAGATCGTTATGTTCAAAAGGAGTGGATGCTATGATCTTCAGTAATTCGGCATACCCCTGCAACAAACGATGCTTCTTGGATATGGATCCCTGGTACCTGTTGGTTCGAAGCAGAAAGGGAGAGAGCATGGTAAAATTGAAAAGGAGCATAAAGAGCAGGTACCAGTACCTGGAGGGATCGAAAAAAGCAGACACTATGATCCCCACCGAAACTGCACTCACAGCCAGGGCCAGGTAAAAGAGCCATTTGTGTTTGGTAATATACGGGGAAGAGTCCAGCCACATGGCGAAATCTCCCGGGTCCTCCTCTTTTTCTTCAATCAGCCTGCCCTGAGCGCTATAGTGTTGTCTGAAACCGATCCGCTCCTGCATATCCATAATGATTTTCTGACGGATACGGATGGACTCCGGATCCACAGGTTCTTCTGTCAGGAGCCTGGCCAGCAATTCGTTGCCTTTCATAGTGGAGGTCCTGTTGATGTACTGGAACAGGGAGCCCTTCCCAAAAAGATCCAGGTCATGGGACCATGGATGGGAATGATCGGTGTGACGAAATCCGTCAGGGAGTTCGGTGTAATCAAAATCGAGGCACGATAGCTCGGTCTCGTTGAGCGACCTTAACTGGGTCAGCAGGTCCCGTTTGAGCTTGTGATTGTTGTGGAGAGTGACCAGATAGAGGAATAAAATGCACATAAACAGACACAAGCCATACCACAGGAATGACTGATGTTTTACACCTGTCACAAGGAACCAGATCAAAGCTACCAGGACCAGCAATCTGGCCAGTGATATATAATTGATCCACTGCGTACGCTGCCTGATGGCATCTTTGAAATCCTTAATCCGTTGGGTATATGTGGTGCGTCGTTGTTCTTTGGACATGAAAAAAGCGGGTTTTCCCAAAGATAGGAAAACCCGCCAAATGATGTGGATCACCTGATCACATCCATCTGGAGCAATCGATGATCTGGATCAGTATTTTGGAAACCTCCTGAGGGTACACTTTTACATGCCCCGGAAGACGAGAGCTGATGTAGGCATCGTAATACCAACGGTCTCCCTCTCTCACCAGGTAGAGGTATTCACCCACCTCCAGGGGCACCTGGAAATACCCGTCGGAATTGGATCTGACAATGGCTACCGGATCTATCCAGATGTGCTCAATGGGGAAATAGCAATCGGTGGGAGCAAAGGTGTTGCTGGCATCCAGTGCTGCATATGGGAAGAAGAAAACATCCCTTACCACCGGGTAAACATCCCCACTGTCGGAAGAGATGGAACCATCCACAGGAAGGGTGATCAAACCAAACACACCCTGTGTGATAGTTGGCTCGGTTAGCCCTTCAGGCGTTATGGTAATGCCGGGATCGCGATAGATCACCAGAGGTGGATAGGGATCCCTGCACCGGTGATTCAGCAATTCCCACTGAGAGAATCCTCTCTCATAAATTACCTCGCCGTGACAATCGGTAACTGTAATCACATACCAATCGATGCCCAGAGGAAGGATATAGTTGTTTAACCCGGGGAACAACGGCTCATGCAGCAGCATCCTGTTCTCTGACCAGATGGTGATCATGGGTTCGTAAATGGGTGCTCCTGGTCCGGGTGTCAAAATGGAGTCGTTCCACTCCTCAAAGCAGCGGGAGGAATAGAATATTTTCAGGCAAAACCGGTCGACAAATCCGATATCAAAATTCACATACCCGAAGTCACCCGGGGGATGATCTTTTACCCGGATCACCTGTATATCCAGGTTGGTAGTCTCTTCATGACTGATGGCAAAATGGAGGGGCAGAGGGTGGCGCACCAGGTGGGCCAGTGGTGACCCGATTTTAGGAGTGGCCCATAACACAATACCCGTGGAATCTATCAACATAAACTCAGTGAGTTGGAATTCACCCACAGGTAATTTCAGAGATTGGGTAGTGAACTGGTTCCCGAATCTGTAGATGGGAAGTTTTTCCTTATCGTAGATTAATTCACCGTTTTCACTTACTATGGTGACCAGTGCATCTGATATATGATAATCGTTCACTGCAGATTTCAACGCCGAGTCATCAGACAATTCAAGCCCGAATTGCAGCGTACCAGACTCTTCAGCCTGGTTACAAGAGGACAGCCCAGCAACCAACAGGGCTATTGAAGCTACTATCCATATGGTTCGTTTCATGACAATAGGTTTAAGTGAAAGATGTACTATACCCAAAAGACGGTGAAACTGAGTTACGGGTTGCGTAACTGAATCGGAGGAAGCTGATTTTTATAGTAGACAGGAAGTCCTGTGTCAGCATCATTGATGGATTCTCCTGCCTCGGTTCTTCTTCGTTGCCATATCACAGGAGTGATCCCTCTCACCTTCTTGGAGATCTGCAGGGTAACCGGATCTATCACCCACTCCTCATGGAATTGAACGGATAGCAACTGGTTAGGAAGGTCATACCAACTTCCCACGGATGAGCACGATTTGATAAATGAGATCAATTCGCTCTGGAGAGATCTGGTTGCTGCATCCATGGAATCGGGCTCGGGAAATGCCTGGTTCCCCGATTCGGGAAGATGAGGATCCAAAAGTGTGAATTCATACGTGATGCCTTTAAGCGAAATCGTTTCTCTGGAGGTGGGCTGTTTCCGCAACTGCTCTTCCCACTTGATGCTCAATGTATCTTTGGAGGATGGTGAAAGATTGTGGTCCCTGAGGGTATAATTCATCACTCCCTTTTCTATTCTGCATTTTTGTGGATCTATACTCCACTGCTCCCTGAATTCAATATACCATGTATCTTCCGCATGGCTCCCCAATTGAGCGGGCCACTCCACAAAGTCGATTACGATCCGGCCCGAATCGTGGTATAATTCACTTCCCGGAAAAGTCCCTCTGGCCTCAGGTATACCCACTATCCCTATCAAAAGGGCGATACCGATGATGCCATACTGTTTCATGTTATTCTGGCTTCTCAATGGGTTTACCGCATCGTACCTTTCCCCCAAACTTGAACGGATATTTTACTCCCACGTCCACACTCCAGCCACTGCCATTGTAATGGATACCTCCTCCGTTTGTCTCTCCGGGCAGGGTATTGGTTACTTCAATAGCATCATTTGTGACAAATCCATGCATATAGTTGAGATAGAGGGTTGCCACCAGCGGGAAGGGCACCGGCAGAAGGTATTCCACACCTGATCCGATACGCATGACCGGTGAGAATTTCGCAATCCTGGATGCCTCGTAAGAAGTGTTCCCGTTGATCTGACCGCCTGTTTCCGGTGAGTTTAAGCTAAAACCACCACCTCCGGCATTATATCCTGCCCCGGCGAAATGGGTAAGAAGGGATGCTCCTCCATACACTGCATAGTGGATTTTATCTTTGTATACATTATAGAGGTATCTGATCCGAAGCGGGACCTCCAGAAACAAAGGTGCCGGGGCTTTGGTCACGAAATCCACTTCGTGGTCATACATCAATGCATAAAAGGTACTTGATCGCTGGTACAACACTCCAATGTCTGCTCCCAGCTCTTCAGTTAACATATACCCCACGTATAGACCCGTGTGAAGATTGGCATACCGGAACAGCCCTTTTCCCTCCATGGGTCTGTCACCTATGGCTGGATTGGTGGTATTAAATTGACGCCACAGGGAACCTACCTCACCCCCCACATAGAATTCCCCTCGCTTATCAAGCGGTTTACCTTCGTAGACCGAATTCTCAATCCTGGCCCGGATTCTATAATCCTTATTTTGCCATATGGTACTCACGGGAATATGGAAGGAGAGGGTGGAGTAGATGGTATTTCCTTTGGTGGAATAGGTAGCTGTATTTGTACCTGAGCCCAGGGAGGTGTAGTCCATTTCCATGGAGAGCGGCTCGGTAAATCCGGTGAGATAGGAGAGGTTCAGCGATGCTTGCCAGGATTCGAAGAACCTGAGATCAACGCTTACCCCGGTCTCCAGCATATGCAGACTCGAGCCACTATAGGTGTGATCCAGGTTGAAGCTGTAGGCGGTTCCATTGGGAGCAGATAGAATCCCGGAAGTCTGATAGTGTATTTCAGGCTGGGAAACCACTCCAAACACATATCCCATTCTGGGTGTAAAACTGACAGGAAACTCAGAGAGCTGAACCCTGTAATGAGCCCTCAGCGGAATAAGTATGGCATTGTAAGCTTCCCATCTGGTTTGGTGAGGCCGGTCATCCTTCATATTGATCCCGTCCCTGTAGAGCTGATAATAGATTCCGGTAACCACTGAAAGGTTGGGCACGATCTCCTGCCCCACGGTGATCCCGGCCATAGAACTTTTTACATTAGCTCTCTGGAAATATCCGCCCTGATCGGCCACTCTCACCAGACTCCATTGGGGTCCCCCCTCCACACTCAGGTAGGTCATAAGCTGTGCTTTGGTGATAGGAGCCAGTAGTGATAGTGCAAACAGAATCAGATATTTTTTCATCGAATGGGGATTTTAGGCTCTAAGATAGAGAAATTCTCTCAGAAGGTCATGGTGAAAATAGTCTCTTCATTAGGGGTCGATTGAGCCGTAATGGTTCCTCCGTGTAGCCTCAGGATTTGCCTGGAGAGGCTGAGACCTATACCTGATCCGCTTCTTTTGGTAGTGAAGAAAGGGATAAATATTTTATCGATCACATCACCCAGTATCCCCTGGCCGTCATCGATAACCTGGATGGTCGGCCTTCCTCTCTTGTTGTAAAACCCCCTTATCTGTATCGTTCCTTCATCATTCCCTTCCAGAGCCTGCAAAGAGTTTTTCACCAGGTTGATCAGCACCTGCTCAATCATCTGCTCATCCACCTGCACTTCAATGGATTGGGGTTCCACCGATGCGGTGAGACCAATTTTTTTCTGTTGTACCTCTTTTTTCATCAGGGTATGTACATTGTGAATGAGGTCTTTCATCTTCACCTGGGCAAAGTTGGGTTCCGGGATCTTGGTCAGGTTCCGGTAGGTCTCCACAAAATTCATCAATCCCGTACTCCTTTTGTTGATGGTTTGTAAGGCTCCCTGTATCTCCTTCAAGGTATCCAGATCAATTTGCTGAGACTTTGCTTTCCCTTTGGTAAAGGATTTCAGCATCGTATCTACAGTGGATGAGAGCGAGGAGATGGGGGCAATGGAGTTCATGATCTCATGGGTAAGTACCCTGATCAGCTTTTGCCACGCTGCAGTCTCCTGTTCTTCAAGCACATTCTGTATATTCTTTATGGTGCTGAGGAGGATTACTTTATCCTTCACCTTAAATTCAGTAGCAAAGATGGCCAGCTGCAGGATATCCTCCTCATCCTGTACTTTCACCAACCTATTCTCTCCCGGATTGATCGTGAGCAGGGTGTGGGTCAGTTCAACACTGAGGTCTCCCAGCTTATTAATGTTCCGGAGGGTATTTATCTGGAAAAGCTTTTTGGCGGCAGGATTGATCATTTCCACTGTACCATCCCGCTGGTAAGCCAGGATACTCACATCGATATTCTGCACAATGCTCTGCAGGTAATGAAAGTGCTCTTCACGTTCTGACCTTACCTGCTGAAAATCTCTCATCACATCGTTAAAGGCCGAATTAAGCTCTTTAAAGGAGGACCCGATGGCACCGAGCTGGAAAGAACGGGTAAATTCCGAATACCTGATCGATTCAAGAAAACTGGCCAGTTCCCTGTTGGTTCGATCCACATACTTGATCATGGACCACACCTGATATATAATCAATCCCGCAACCAGAATGGGTGTAAAAGTAAAGGTGCTGTTCAGGGTAATGAACAGAGCAAGGCACGTAGCAGTGAGTAATAGTACCCTCAGGATAATATTAAAACGGAATTGCTTAAAGACCATGTTTCTCCATCCTGCGGTAAAGTGAGGTTCGGGTCAGTCCCAATTGAGTGGCTGCCTGAGTCACATTCCCCTGGTTCGTTTTGAGCACTTTTTCAATGATCGCCTTTTCAATATCCTCCAGGTTGTAGGTCTCAAATTCCAATCCGCTGCTGCTTTTGACTCCTGAAGAGAGGATGAAATCATCCGGACCTAAACTGGTCCCTTCACACATGATGACTGCTCTTTCGATGGCGTGCTGCAGTTCCCTGACATTGCCCGGCCAGTTATACTGGTTCAGTTTCTTAATGGCAGAGGACTGGATATTCCTTATGGACTTCCTGTACTTCCGGCTGTAGATCTTCAGAAAATGATCTGCCAGCAGAGGAATGTCACCGGTCCTGTCCCTCAATGCAGGCAAATGAATTTCCACGGTATTGACCCTGTAGAGCAGATCCTGTCTGAAAATACCATCCGCCACATCCTGGTGGATGTTGTTGTTGGTGGCACATATCATGCGTACATCAATATTGACAGGTTTGGTCGACCCAACCCGGGTAATTTCCCTGCGTTCCAGTACGGTCAGTAGTTTCGACTGCAGAGGGTAAGTGAGATTCCCGATTTCATCCAGAAAAAGGGTGCCTGAAGTGGCGATCTCGAATCGTCCCTGCTTCATCTTATGTGCATCTGTAAAGGCTCCCTTTTCATGACCGAATAATTCGCTTTCGAAGAGGGTTTCGGGAATGGATCCCAGGTCCACGCTAATGAATACCTCATCCTTTCTGAGTGAATTACGGTATAGGGCCCTGGCCACAAGCTCCTTCCCCGTTCCATTCTCTCCCAGGATCAATACGTTGGCATCGGTAGCAGCCACCTTCTTAATGGTATTGAAAACTTCATACATCTCAGGTGATTGTCCAATGAAATCGGTATAGGGTTGGTCCAGTACCGCGCTGATCTCCTGTTGTTTGAGTTTCAGATTCTTTGCCTGGATCCGGGTGCGTCGCAGACTGATGGCTGAATTAATAGTAGCCAGGATCTTCTCGTTTTGCCACGGCTTCAGAATAAAATCGGTGGCCCCCATTTTGATGGCTTTGACCGCCTTTTCAGCATCGCCATATGCGGTAATAAAGACAACCACTGCTTGCGGATCCAATTCCAAAATCTTGGCAAGCGCATCAAATCCTTCCTGACCACTTATGGCATCTTTAGTAAAATTCATATCCAGCAAGATCACATCCCAATCCTGTTTCTGCATCGTTTCCGGAATGCTTTCCGGTCCGGATAGTGTTTCAATGATCTCCACATGAGGACGCAATAACAATTTTAAGGCAAACAGGATGTCTTCATTGTCATCCACTGCCAGGATCCTTCCAATTTTCTGTTCCATGATATATGCTAAAGTATCGGTTGACTGCTATTAAATGCAAAAAGAGTGCCTTAGGATCCAAATCGTTCAGATTCAATCTATTTCTCAGTTAAAGATAGGTAATTATTAGCATGAAGTGTTCGATTCCGGACAGAATAATCCCAAAATCGAACACTTTTCTTTTGAACGCTTTTTATAAAGTGGATCTAATGGGATGATTATCAATTTTTTATTTTCTTTGGCACAAAAGGTGCAAGTACAAAGCAAAATAAAAACTGTGCATATGGACGGAATGGATCGCAAAATTGAAAAGAAAAGAGGATTAACCCGCAAGAACATCTGGTACATATTATTTGTGGCTTTGATGCTCACAGTACTGGGTGTCATCATCTTTGGTGACAAAAGCTCCAAGTATAATCTGGATGTATCTCGCATTACCATTGAGGAGGTGAAGCGGGATATTTTTCAGGATTATATCACGGTCCAGGGGACTGTAGAGCCCATTACCACCATCTACCTGGATGCGGTTGAAGGAGGCAGGGTAGAGGAGATCCTCATTGAAGAAGGAAATATGGTGAAGGAGGGGGAAGTGATTCTCCGGCTGAGCAATGATAATCTGTTGCTGGAAATTACCAACAACGAAGCTCAGGTGGTCAGGGCGATCAATGAGTTACGTACAGCCAGGTTGCAGATGGACCAGACCAGGCTCAGTTATAAGCAACAGATCATAGAGTTGGAAATAACCGTGACTCAGGCCAGAAGAATGTATGAGAACAATAAGATCCTGATGGATCAGGAACACATATCGAGGGAAGAATTCGATCAATCGAAAGAAAGGTACATGTCGTCGGAAGAGTTGCTGGAACTGCTTAAAGAGAACTACCGCAACGATTCCATCTACCGGTCGATTCAGATAAGTTCGCTGGAATCATCGGTGAACAGCATGGAACAGAGTATGCGCATCATACGGCGCAGACTGGATAATCTGAATGTAAGAGCCACAGCCAATGGGGAGCTGGCCTCACTCAATCCCGAGATCGGGGAAGTGATTACCTATGGAACCCGTGTGGGGACCATCAATATCCTGGAATCCTATAAACTGAGAGTGGATATCGATGAGCACTATATCGCCCGGATTCAGAGGAAACTGACCGGAGAGTGTGATTTTGCCAGCGTACCTTATACGGGCATAATTACTAAGATATACCCTGAAGTGCAGAACGGCCGCTTTGCTGTGGATATGGTCTTTACCGATGAAGTCCCTGAGCAGATCAGGATAGGGCAGACCTCCAGGATCAGGTTGCAGCTGGGCGAATCCAAAGAGGGTGTGTTGCTGACCAAAGGCGGTTTTTACCAGACGACAGGTGGACAGTGGGTATTTGTACTGGATGAGTCTGAAGAGTTTGCAGTAAAACGGGATATCAGTATTGGCCGGCAAAATCCCAGGTATTATGAGGTGCTGGGTGGTCTTGAGCCAGGGGAGAAGGTGATCGTCTCCTCCTATCAGAATTACGCAGATCACGATAAACTGATCCTGAAACATAACCGTTAAGATCAACATCATGCGTAGAACAATAGCGATATCTCTGGTACTATTCGGGTTCATATCCTTAACGTGGGGACAATCAGACTCTTTGTGGAGCCTGGACCGATGCATTGAACATGCTATCACCTATAACCTTCAGGTGAAAAGACAGGAACTGATGTTGCAATCGACAGGTCAGGATCACCGCCAGAGCAAAATGGACCTGCTGCCCAACCTGAATGGAATGATTGAGCACCAGTTGGGATCAGGGCGTGTACTGGACAGGGGAACATATGAGTGGAAAAATACTAATGTGAGTCAGGGTGACCTGGGTCTGCAGAGCGACCTGACCCTTTTCAATGGTCTTCAAAACTTCAACCACATGAAGATGCAAAAGGCCAGTTATATGATGAACAAGGAGAGTCTGGAGGCCATGGAGGATTATATTACCTTACAGGTGATGACCGGCTATCTTGATCTGTTGAGAAACCAGGAATTGGTGGATGTGGCGGAGAGCAAAGTGGAAGTAACTCGTCGACAAGTTGAGCGTATGGAACGTCTGGTGGAAGTGGGCAACGAACCTCGAGGGAAGCTACTGGAGGTAAATGCTCAACTCTCATCTGAAAAACTCGCCCTCACTCAGGCTAAAAATGCCAGGGAAATATCCAGGTTGAGTCTCATGCATATCATGAACCTTACGGCTCAAATGCCTTTTGAGATTGAACAGCCCGCTCTGCCCGATCCTTCACAGGTGGATATTCCTCAGCTCGATTCGGTATTCGGGTACGCATTGGCTCACCTGCCCCAGGTGAGAAGTGCTCAATATGGAATAGAGAGTCAGGAGCGCAATCTGGCCATGCAGAAGGGACAGCGATCACCCCGATTATATGCCAGAGGAATTTTTTATTCCAATTACAGCGACGGATTGATCCACCCGGAGGATCCGGATCCCTTTCATCCTACCATGAATTACCCCTTGGATCAGCAAATATCCAACAACCGCTACCGACAGGTATCCATGGGTTTACAATTTCCCTTTTTCAACAGATGGCAGGTGCAGACCAATATCAACAAGGCGAAAATAGAGCTGCAAGACGCGGAATATCAGTATGATGGCGTGGTGCTCGAGCTTCAACAATTGATCCAGCAATCTTACGCAGAAGCGTTGGCTGCTTTGGATAACTATGCTTCAGCAAAAGAATCGGTGCTCAACAGCAACGAAGCCTTCCGTTTTGCAGAGGAGCGGTTCAGAGTGGGTACCGGAACAGCACTTGAGCTCCAGGAGGCACGAAATCTGCTCTATGAGTCCACCTCCGACATGATCACTTCAAAATTTGCGTTGATCTTTTATACCAAGATCCTGGACTTCTACATGGGCAGGGAGATCGGGTTATAGGTGCATTCCGGCGCCTCTGCCACCATCCTCTCTATTCCCTTATCTGCCCATGGGACCTGAGTGTCTACCGGGACGTAGTCTTGCAGATGATGTAACCGCTATCCCGGTGACAGGATCACCCATCTCCTCGACCTATGGATACATCCGTTTTCAAATTCTCAGATTTAATGATATATTAACTGAAATTTTTCAGGATGGGAAGACTTCTTTTCTTACTACTATTCTTGTTGCCGGTTCAGTTATTCAGCCAGGTGGCCAATTCAGCCAGGATCCTTCCCCAACGCTCTTTTAGTGTGGGGCTTACACCTGCCTATCATATAGACAGGAATGTGATTCTTTTCGATGCGGGAGGACCTGCCATAGGCCTGAGTGGAGGTTACGGCGTTCAATATTCTGTGGATGTGAATGCCCGGTATGTCTATTTTTTAAATGGTACCGATTACATGGGTATCGATCTGCAATACCTGCTGCATGAAGCACGATATAGCTACTTTTCAGTAACAGCAGGATTGCATAAATGGGATCAGTTTGGTTTTGATCTCACAGGGCTCTTCACCTATTCTCCCCGATACAATTACAGTTTTACGGTGGGAGTCGACATGGATCTGAGTTTTGCTACGGTGGTCAATCCCAGGTTCTGGGTACCGGTCAATGCTGGCTTTAACCTGAACGAAATGATGTTTGTCTATGTGGAATACAGCCTGCCCGTTTCTGAACGCTCCTGGGATATTTTTGCGCTGGGGATCAATTTCGTGTTTCGTTAGCTTTTAGCGTGTCCGACTAAGGGTCTCTACCTCGGTCATATACCAGATTGCCGCCAGAATAGGTAGCCAGCACTTTTATGGCGAACAGCTCATCCTCAGGAGCAATCATCAGGTCTTTTCCCGTGATCACAAGATCTGCCAGCTTTCCGGTTTCAATAGTTCCTTTCAACTCCTCTTCAAATCCCGATCTGGCCGCCCAGATGGTCATGGCACGTAAAGCCTCTTCCCGGGTGATCGCCTGATCCATTTGAAATCCATCCTCCGGGTAGCCCGAACGGTCTTTCCTTACCGTGGCAGCATAGAATCCGTAGAGGGGATTGATCTCCTCCACCGGGAAGTCACTGCCTCCTGCCAGCCAACCGTTCTGATCAAGCAACCTACGATAGGCATATGCGCCCTTTATTCTTTCAGCGCCCACCCTCTCTTCAGCCCAGTACATGTCGGATGTGGCATGGGTGGGTTGAACCGAAGGGATGATGTTATATTGACCAAACATGTCAAAATCATCGTGGTGAATAACCTGGGCATGTTCAATGCGCCAGCGAAGGTCATTATTCTCTTTCAGAATACGGGCATAGATATTGAGCATCTCTCTGTTGGCTGCATCACCAATGGCATGGGTGGCCACAGCAAAATGGTGCTCATACGCTATCCTGCAATACTTCTCGAGGGATTCCGACGGAGTGACAAAGAGACCCAGGTTGCCAGGATCGTCACTGTAGGGTTCAATCATACGGGCTCCCCTCGAACCCAGTGCCCCATCGGCGAAAAGTTTAATTGTATTGATAGTAAGGTGCTGCGTCTGATACACGCCTTTCTCTACAAAATGGCTTAGATTCTCCGGGGTTGGGCTTAACCATGCATTGATTCTCATTAGCAGCGATCCTGATTTATGGAGCGAGTCGATCAGTTCGACCTCTTTTCTGCTTAAGCCTGCATCTTGTACCGAAGTGAGTCCCACGCTGAAACAGTTTTTTTCTGCCTGTTGAAGACCTTTAATGACCTCATCTTCGGAAAGCTCAGGGACCAGAATACCCACTAATCCCATAGCATTATCGATAAGAATACCTGAAGGTTTACCATCCTTCAGGAGTATGGAGCCTCCTTCCACATGTGACTTACTATCGATTCCTGCCATCTTCAATGCCAGGCTGTTGACCCAGGCTGCGTGACCATCAATTCGCCTGAGGAACAGAGGTGTATCGGGAAAATGGGTATCAAGCATCTCCCGATCAGGAAACTCGGCAATCTCCCAGTCATTCTGATCCCATCCTCTCCCGGTGATCCATTCCCCACCAAAGAGCTCCTGATGCTCTTTTAGTCTCCCAATGATCTCCTCTACACTGGAAGTGCCTGCCAGATCAGCACTGTATAAATTCATTCCGTAACCGAAAAAATGGCAATGAGCATCGATCCATCCCGGGTACACAAAGGCTCCGTTCAGATCCTTTGTCTGAGTGGACTCGTAGGCTGACAGCACCTCCTCGGATGTTCCCACTGCCACAATACGCCCCTCTTTGACAGCAAGGGCTTCAGCCCGGGAGAAGGACTCATCCACAGTGTAAATCACTCCATGGATCAGGATCAGATCCGCCTCTTTTTTTTGGGCGGAGCAAACGGTGACAGCCATCTGTGTGACTGCTAAGAGCAATAGGATTGTGCGCATAGGTAAAGGTTTGAAACAAAAATAGTATTCTCATATTATTTTCCCCATTTTTACGTTCATTAGAACAAAACCAACCTATGGCTATTCGCAGGTTCTTACTTGTTGCGTTGATTCCGGGTGCGCTCTTTTTTGCTTGCCACCCTGAACGGCATTACATTGAGGATGCGGATGCCCGGCTTGCCTTCACCCTGGACACTGTTTACTTCGATACCGTGTTTACCACCATCGGAACCATTACCGAATCTTTCAGGGTCAAAAATCCTCATAATCAATTTGTGATGATCGATGAGATCACGCTGGCCGGTGGTTCATCCTCTGTATTCCGTATCAATGTGGATGGAGAACCCGGCATACACTTTACCGATGTGGTGATTGCCCCTTTCGACAGCCTCTATGTTTTTGTGGAAGCCACACTGGATCCCAATCTGTCCAATGAGATTCTTCGTATTCAGGACTCCATTGTCTTTCTTACCAATGGGAATGTGCAGGATATTGACCTGGTGGCATGGGGACAGGATGTACATATCCTGAGGGATAGCGTGATTGATCAATCCACCGTTTGGACCGCCGATAAACCTTACCTGATACTCAATTACGTCTATGTGGATTCTGTCTCGACGCTCACTCTTGAACCCGGAGTACGGGTCCATCTCCACAGGGATGCTTTGCTGTTTGTTGACGGGACGCTGGAGGTGGAGGGATCGAAGGAAGAACCCGTGTTTTTTGGAGGGGACAGGCTGGAGGAGTTTTATGACCATATACCAGGACAATGGGGTCTCATCTACCTGTCGGAATGGAGTAGCAACAACCGGATCAATTATGCTGAGATAGTGAACGGGACCCTGGGCATACTGATCAGTGCGCCCCCTGAATCGGGAAACCAGCCTGATCTGGAGATCTCCAATACCATCATCAATCAAATGAGCTCTAACGGAATCTATGCCCTCAATGCCGCTGTTACAGCTACCAACCTGGTCATAGGGGATTGTGGGGGCAGTTGTACCGGGCTGATCTATGGTGGCAGTTATGAATTCACCCACTGTACGTTTGCCAACCACTGGCCCTCCTATTTTTCCAACCGTCAGTTACCGGCTCTCTATCTGGCAAACTATTTTGGAAATTATGATGAAGAAGGGAACCTGATTCTCTATGCAGGTGGAGAGTTCGAAAAAGCGGAATTCCGGAATTCCATCATATACGGGAATTCCAGTATGGAGCTGGTCTTAGATAGTTATGACGGTAGTCAGCTCAATTACCTTTTTGACCATTGCCTTACCCGCATTGACGAGGACAGTCTGGACTTCCAGGCGGATCCGCTCTTCTCTTCCATCATCAACAATGAAGATCCCCTGTTGGATTCCATACCGGTGAGCTATGAACTTGATTCACTCTCCCCGGCCATTGACGCGGGATGGCCTGCCCATGCCGTGGAAGTTCCCTTCGATCTGAACGGGAATAACCGGTTGGGTGACGAGGCTCCTGACCTGGGTGCCTACGAAAGGATCGAAGAATAAGGCTGATATTTTTCTCCTGGTGACATCAAGTAGTGATGAAACCGTATGCTTTGCTGCTGCTTCTTGTATCGGTATGGAATCTGCCGGCGGAAGCGCAGAAGAATAGAATACATCTGATGTGGTACAATGTGGAGAACCTTTTCCACCCTGACGATGATACTCTTGCAGGGGATGATGAGTTTTCAGCAGGCGGAGTCCGGGGTTGGTCCTATTCCCGATACTGGAAGAAACTGACGGCGATTGCCAAAGTGATCGCGGCGGCAGGAGTCTGGGAACCTCCTCATGTGGTGGGATTGTGCGAAGTGGAGGATTCCAAAGTGCTGGATGCGTTGATCGGGCATCCCATTCTTGCACCCTACGACTTCCAGTACCTCCACTGCAATAGTCCCGACCATCGTGGTATGGATGTGGCATTTCTATACAGGGAAAGAAGTTTCCATGTACTTGAATGGGAGGTGTTTTCCGCAGTCTCGCCCTCCTTTCAGAGTGGCACCAGGGATATGATGCATATTTGTGGAGTGTGGGGGAGGCAGGATACCCTCGATCTGTTTTTAGTCCACCTCCTTTCCAAGTACAGCGGGGCCAGGGCAACAGTTAACATCCGAAAAACTCAGGTGCAGCAACTGGTTTACCTGGTGGATTCGGTACACAAGAAGAGAGAGGATGGCATTCAACTCCTGGCAGGTGATTTTAATGATCCTTTCGATGGGTATTCCCTGGCACCCCTTCGTGAGAAGCTGAGTGACGGGGATTCCATCCGGAGCATTGCCATGGAAGGTGGCCCGGGCAGTTATAAATACAGGGGCCATTGGAGCCTTATCGACCAGTTTCTGGTGTGTGGTGACGTGACTCTATACAGCTGCTCCGGATCCATCATGCAGTTACCTGTTCTGATACATACCGATGAGACCTATGGGGGTATTAAGCCTTTTCGAACTTACGAAGGTTATCTGTATACGGGAGGGATCAGTGACCATCTGCCTATTCTTCTGGAGATCAGTCGTCGTCCTTTTTTAATTCATGACGGACTGTAAAACCCATCGCCTTCCCCATCTCCAGCATCTTTTCGTAGGCTGCTTTAAACTCGTTGGGGATCTCTCCATCCAGTATGGCATCTTTTATGGCATTCTTGATGATCCCTACCGGTTTGGATGGAGGTATGTCAAACACCCTCTGGATATCATCGCCCGATATGGGTGGCTGGAAATTACGTATGGAATCCTTCTCTTCGATCTCTACCATCTTCTGTCTGACGATCTTGAAATTCTTCAGGTGCCTTTTCACCGTTTTCTCGTTTTTTGAGGTGATGTCAGCCTCACAGAGGGTCATGAGGTCTTCCAGATCGTTTCCTGTATCAAAGATCAACCTCCTTACGGCTGAATCGGTGACTATTTCCTGTGACAGCACGATGGGTCTCAGGTGAAGAAGCACCAGTTTCTGCACATATTTCATCTTCTCATTGAGAGGTAGTTTGAGTCTCTTAAAGATCCCGGGGATCATTTTTGCACCCAGGAACTCATGTCCGTGGAAGGTCCAGCCGATTCCCGGTTCGTACTTCTTTGTACGGGGTTTAGCAATATCGTGCAGCAATGCAGCCCATCTAAGCCAAAGATTTTCGGTTTTTTCACTGATGTTATCCAGGACTTTCAGAGTGTGATGAAAATTATCCTTATGGAATTGTCCCTCGACCTGCTCCACTCCCTTCATTCGGTAGAGTTCCGGAAAAATAATCTCCAGAAGCCCCGTTTCATTCAGCAGAAATAATCCTCGACTGGGTGTTTGGGCCAGCATGATCTTGTTGAGTTCATCTGTGATCCGTTCCTGGGATACAATCCCGATCCGTTCCCTGTGATCCACGCGCGTGCCATGGCGAAAGACCGTGGACGTAGGGATACCAAGCAACTGATCGCG
>CAZURA010000088.1:0-23528 GCA_964622985.1 uncultured Bacteroides sp.
AGGGTCCGATTTTAGTTACTTCTGATCGTGTTTGGTATGATTAAATCCCTATATTTGTAACACAACACTGACGTTCTTACTTTCACAATATAGCGGTTCGATACTACATTCCATTCTCATAGAGACGGGTTGAATTCCATGGCTTTTTTTCTTCAATATCGGACCGCTTTTTTTTATTTCATCAGGCGATAGTGAAGATAATCCAGCATTAAAGGAATGTCCTTTTTGTTGATACCATTTCGTATCAGTAGTGATTGATCCTCCACCATAGTTTTCAAAAAGTCCTTCATTTCAAAGTTGAGATCCCGCAGCGACTGGACGTAGAGTTCCACGGCATCTTTTTTATTGCCGAGAGCCCATTGAACGTGACCATAATTGATGTAATCGTAGTAACCGGGCTGTAATTCAAACACTTTCGCAAAATATGTATCCGATTTTTTCAAATCCCCCAGGGCAAAGTAACACCAGGCGATGGGGCGGAGTATGTGCTGGTTCCCCGGATTCAGATATTCAATCTTGAAATAGTGCTTTAACGCTTTCTTATAGTCACCCAGTTTCAGGTGACAATAACCGGTGAGCGACTCTATGGTTTGGTCGTCGGGTTGCTTGTTTGAAGCCCTCTCATATACATCCAGGGCCGATTGGTAATCTCCCAGCTTTCTGTGACAGATACCCAGGTTTTTCAAGGTCCACAAGTTTTGTTCACCTGCCAGACCTATGCGCTTGTAATAGTGGATCGCCTCATTGTAATTCCCCTCTTTCTGGTAACAATAGCCCGCTTTTTCAAGCAACTCCCTGTCGGCCGGTTTCTCCTCCAGCAACAGGTTGAAGAGATCACGTGCCTCTTCGAAATGACTCTTTTCAAACAGAAATTCAGCGATATTCCTGGGAGTGGAATCATCCTCAATGATCTCCCTGAAAAACCAGGACCTGTAAAGATCGAGCTTTCCTCCAAACACATCCTCGAACTCATTCTTGAAGGGAGAGATCTTAAAAAACCGGTAGAGGTCCTGTATATACTGAATAAATACCGTGCGTGTGGTGAAGTCGCCCGAAGTTACCTGCTCATCGGCAATCATCTCCTGCAAACCCTCCATTTCCATGAGGAAGGCGTTGGAAAGCATCTTCTTCTGGTCTTCGGGCAGATAGCGTATATTGAAAATAAAGGAGTACTTGTCGCTGTTACAGAGGAAAGGTGTCTTCTTCAATCCTTCCACAAAAATCTCAGGATCAAAATTCTCACTCTTCGAAGAGTAGATCTCTGAAAGATCGGGATTCTCCCGGTGAAACGGAACCAGCCAATTGGTCAATTCGTTGAAGAAAGGAAATTGTTTCAGGTGTGCAAAGGTGGTCATATAGACATCAGCCCCTTCCATCTGCAATTTCATAAACTCATCCACCTTCTTGTAGAGATCGTCCGATTCATTGAATACAGATTGCCAATCGGGATTCCTGCCCTCCTCTAGTAACTCATCCCGTATATCATCCATCTTCAGTTTATCTTCCAGTTTGGGTTTCAATTTGGCCATCTCGGGCATCAGATCCTCCTGCAGCTTTCTGCCGATTTCCAGGGTATCCCGGGTACGGATCAGCTGCAATGCAATCTTCTCCAGGTTCTGATCCAGTTTCAGATCTTCCTTTAATAGCTTTAACCGGTGGATGATATTAGGATAGAACTCGATCCGTTCATCATATTGGTATAGCAGGATGATCAGTGCAACCAGGGCCCGGGCCGAAACCTCCTGCTCCTCCTCCCCTGCAAAGTCAATCAGTCTATGCACCTTCTCCTCATCCCAATACCTTAGTCCCGACAAGAGGATACCGCTGATATATAACGCCTTCTCATGCCACAAGAATTCCCTGCAAGAGAGAATGGCAGATGCGAGGCTCTTTTCCGCTTCCATATAGCGGTTGCTTAACCAGAGATGTTTGAAGATCTCCATGGAGAGCCTCCTGCGACTCTCGTCTGTGGCCTTAGGTGATTCCCTGCCTTCATCAATGATATCATCCAGTTCCCTTTTGAAAGAGAGATCATCCATGGTCTCAATGACTCTTTTTCCGGTGAGCTCCTGTTGCCGGTCTACCTCCTGTTTCAAAATATAGGTGTGCCAACCTGAATGTTTCTCCATCAACAAATCCTTCACCCGGTCGGCCAGTTCCAGTATGGAAGTGAGCAGTTTCCTGTATACAACATCCCTTTCAGGATCCTGGATCCCTTCCAGCATATAATTGAGCATCTGTTCGTACGTATGCTCCAGGTGCTCTTGCTGAATAAAAAAATCACTGAACCGCGATTCGCTTACCAGATCATTGAGTACATCCAGGGCATCTTTTACCCTCCGGCTGGCTACCAGACGACATAAACGCTGGTACCGGTTCTTTATTTGCTGGACATTGATCATCTATACGATTTTTGGATGTTGTCCAAATATCAAGCCATCGCTACCATTCAGACATAATGACAGTAATCCGGGCTACCCCGGGACCACTAATCAAAGATTGAGTTTGTACTCAATAGGTTAGGACGTGATAACCAGACTTTAAATAATGGGTAAGCGGAACCCCCATTCCTTTGACATCGATTCCCAGCGTTTTCAGCTCATCGGTCACACCCAGCATATTGGAGCATGCGATACACGCTTCGAGGATCACTCCATCCTCCATCATGGCTTTCACTCTCTCTTGCAAAGCCTCATCCTCAGCCAACAGTCTGGAAGAAGAACCCCAGACAATAAGCACCACCTCATCAAACCAACCTTGTTTCTTGGCATTATGTGTATACATCAGGCATGACTTCTCAGCCACGTCGCGGTCACCTGATACCCACAATACTGCCAGTTTATCATTCTTCTGATCCAAATCCTGTGATTTTAGGTTCGCTGGAATTACTACAAATAAGATACAAAATAATATAATCCACCTGATCACTTCGGGAACTTGTAATGTTTCCTGTTTCATAATTGATGTTGTTTGATTGTTCTTACAAATGTAGGGCAATTCTACCAACCTCTTTTCCTGTGATAAAAAGAGTTCTATCTTTAATGCCATGGATATTTATAAAGACCAACGAGCAGTCATGACCTTCGATGCCGGGGGTACAAATTTTGTGTTTTCAGCCATGCAGGGTGGAAAGGAGATCCTGGAACCTGTCACATTCCCTTCCTATGCCGATGACCTGGAGCGTTGCCTGGGAACCATTCAAAAGGGATTTGACCACGTACGGTCAAAGCTCACACAGCCCGACGTTGCCATCAGCTTTGCCATTCCGGGTCCCACCGATTACTTCAACGGTGTGGTGGGCGACTTGAAGAATCTTCCCGGATTCCGCGGAGGAGTACCCCTGGGAAAGATCCTTGAAAACTGGTATCAGGTTCCCGTTTTCATGAACAACGACGGAGATCTCTATGCCTATGGGGAAGCCCTGGGAGGATTTTTGCCGGAGGTCAACCAGATGATGGCCTCTGCAGGTAATCCAAAACGTTTCAGGAACCTGACAGGCCTGACGCTGGGAACAGGATTCGGAGGGGGATTTGTCTCCGACGGTATGTTGATCACGGGTGACAATTCCATTGCCGGTGAAGTGTGGATCATCTCCAACAGTATTACCCCTTCCAGAAATGCCGAAGAGGAGGTAAGCATCAGGGCTGTGATAAGGAACTACCTGGCTGCCACAGATTCCGGCAAAGAAATGGATATTACTCCAAAAGATATTTTTGACATCGCTTCAGGAACAAAAGAGGGAAACAGAGAAGCAGCCATCGGAGCTTTTGAATCCATGGGGCGCCACCTGGGGGATGTCATTGCCAACCTGGTATCGTTGATGGATGGCCTTGTGGTCATGGGTGGAGGAATAGCCGGAGCAGATCGCTTCTTTATGCCTGCCCTAATGAAAGAGCTGGGAGAACAATTTGATTTCAGAAAGCACGATCCTATTCCCCGTTTGATCCAGCAGGCATGTAATGTAAATGAAGAATCCGGAATTAAGCAGCTCACGGAGCTCAGTGGCACATATATTGATCTTCCTGGTTCCTCCGAAAAGGTCTATTATGATCCCCAACCCAAGGTGGCCATTGGAACCAGCAGGATCGGCACCAGTCGTGCTATCGCACTGGGTGCCTATGCATTCGCCCTAAATAAACTGGATAAATCTTAATTGAATCTTTGTCTACTTCCTGACCAACGGGTATACCACATAGGTATATATCCAACATCCGGCACAGAAGTTGAGTCCGCACTCCAGGAACGCAAATGCCACCAGAGTCATTCCCGTCGCACTGGCCAGCAACGGAAGTCCCAATAAGGCAGTAATTGCCGTAATAAAGGAGAGTAGGAACCCGATCCGGGCCGCAAATACCTTGGGTGCTTTGTCGATCCATACCGGCTCGGTCCCTATGCTCTTCACAAAAAGATGAGCCAGCCAACTCAGTGGACTGTAGCGCATTTTTGTGAAGGCCCTGATGGCTAAATCGGTTGCCAATACCACAGGAAAGATCACTTTTCCGGTGAACAGAAAAGCACCCATAGTCAGCACCACACCCAGTGCGGTGACCCTCATCATGTTTTCATCGATCCGCTCTGCTGAGACTGGACAAATCAATTGTTTGAGTTGTATTTTCATCCTCTTTCGATTCTACTCTATACTGACGAATGAAATTGCATTTCCTTACACTTTCCCGGTGTGTAATGCAAAAGTAGTATGCTCAACGCTTTTTGGATGAAAGGGATTCAGGTTTATGATTTATTTAACAATCTCCACTATCTTGCAGGGGTGGAGATTGAAAATCTAAAGATCGACAGGGAACTGGTTTCGGTAGATCCTGCAGAGATATCGCGCTTACTTGGAGATTCCGGGCAGGAGCTGAATCACCATACCCTGGAGCTGGTGTTACAGTTCATCAGGGAGTGCAAAAAGATCATGACACCACAGGGTGGTTATGCACGGGTCGAGGCCATAACATCTGACTCAAACGAGGAGATCGAAATTGAAGGGATCCGCTTTCAAACCGGAAGGATCATCCAGCGGATGTTGCGAGAGGCTGAAGAGTATGCCTTTTTTGCAGTCACAGCCGGACCCGCTCCGGAAACACTGGCCCGGGAACTCATGAGCAAAGGTCACTACCTGGAAGGGTATATTGTGGATCTGATCGCCTCAGGGATAGCCGATTCTATCGCCGATCAGGTACATAACTACATCAGGGATATGGCGCACGAAAGGGATTTAAAAATCACCAACCGTTACAGTCCCGGCTACTGCTCCTGGGATGTAGCTGAACAACAGAAGCTCTTTTCGCTGCTGCCACAGAATTGTTGCGGGATTACCCTCACTGAATCCTCTTTGATGATGCCCATCAAATCGGTCAGTGGCATTATTGGGCTGGGTACCTCTGTGCAGTACCAGGAGTACACCTGTCAGATCTGTGCCATGAAGAACTGCCTCTTCCGACAACCCGTCAATTAGCGGTATTTCTCCAGCAGCTGTTGTTCATATTCTGCATCAAATTCGGGATTCCGGTCAAACTCAAGGTTCACATGCTGCTGTTCAAGCCATGCGTTAAGTTTATCAAGTAATTCCTCTCTTTTACTGGAGTTTATATCAACCAGATTCACTCTTTCACCCGGGTCAATGGATAAGTCATAAAGCTCTGTACCTCCATCCTCGTAATAGTAGTGCAGTTTCCAATCTCCTTCACGAATCACTGAACCCGGACGAGTCCTGAAGAGGGGATCCCTGCCCTGGTCATATCCTGTCTCGTAAGCCTGCAGGTAGATGGGAAAATGAAAATAGAGTGGTCTTTCCGGTGCTGCTTCCCTACCCGTAAGAAGCGGCCACAGTGAGATTCCATCCAGTTCCACCTCTTCCCGGTTTCTGTCAATGATCTCCATCAGGGTAGGGTAGAAATCGATGTGTATCACCGGCACATCAGATACCCGGCCTGCTTCAATATGGCCTGGCCAGCGAACTACCATCGGCACCCTGATCCCTCCTTCGTAGTAGGATCCTTTGCCTGCTCTGAGGGGATCCTGACACGATATTTTCCGGATTCCTCCATTATCCGAAGTGAAGATGATCAGTGTCTTCTCCTCCAGATCCAGCGATCGGATCTCCTCCATCAGTATCCCGATGCACCGGTCCAGATTATCTACCATTCCTGCATAGCCTGCATGTGACTGGCAACCTGTATCCGCTTTCAACTCATATTTTTGTTTCAACTCTTCTTTTGGCTGTATGGGAGTATGCACGGCATAATAGGGCAGATAGAGAAAGAAGGGTGAATCACTGTGTTGCCGAATGAAGTGTTGTGCTTCAGTGGTTAGACGGTCGGTGAGATACTCCCCATCAGGAGCTTCAAGGTTGGGCTTCACATAAGGCGCAAAATAGCTTTTAGGGTGACCCCAAATACTTCCTCCCACATTAACATCCATGCCCTGTATCCTGGGGTCTTTACCCAGGTGCCATTTCCCGATGTTACACGTAGTATATCCCGATTCCTGAAGTGCTTCCGCCAGCGTATGAAAATCAGGATCCAGGCTATCCCTGTTCACCACAGGAATGATCCTCCGGGTCCGGGTATCCCCCCGGGCAGAAGGGCTCACTGTATATACTCCATGGGCAGGGGTATACTTCCCTGTCATCAGGCATGCACGGCTGGGGGCACAATTGGCCGCAGGAGCATAGGCCTGTTGGAATACCATTCCTTCACTGGCCAACTGATCCAGATGGGGTGTTTCATAATAGTCCGAGCCCATGAACCCCACATCTTTCCATCCCAGGTCATCAGCCACGATCAGAATGATGTTAGGCCGTTCAGTCTCCTCCTCCCGGCACGAAACCAGACAGGTGAAAAGAAGCAGCGCAGCTAGTGTCCAATAGTATTTCATCACTCTCCCTGGTAAGTTTTCATTCCGAAATTGAACTGTCCCGAGGCCACTCTTGCCTCTTTCATTTTCCGGCTCAACTCGTCCACAAGTTGAGGATGTACCTCAACCACGTTGTTTGTCTCAGAGGGATCGGCCTCCAGGTTATAGAGCTCCAGGGGGCTCTCAGGATCTTTACCTACCCCGAGCCTCACCGCTTTCCACTCCCCCTGCAAAATGGCCTGCTTTCCTCCTCTTTCATGAAATTCCCAGTAGAGAAATTCATGATCGGGTTGATCCTCGCCCATCAATTCAGGTATAAATGAGATCCCATCGGTCTGCCCGGTAGTAAATCCGGCCACATCAGCCAAAGTGGGAAGCATATCCCAGAAGGCCGATACATGATCGGAGGTCACTCCCCCCTCTATGGTACCTGGCCAGGAGGCGATTAAAGGCACTCGTATCCCGCCTTCATACAGATCCCGCTTCACTCCTCTCAATCCCCCGTTGCTGTTGAAAAACTCCGGATCTGCTCCCCCTTCTCTGTGGGGTCCATTGTCGCTGGTAAAAAGGATGAGGGTGTTTTCGGATATACCCAGCTCCTCCAGGAGGGCCACTATCTGGCCTACATAGAGATCTATCCGATGCACCATGGCTGCAAATGTGGCATGTGGATTTTCCTGGCTGCAATACATCCCGATGGACATATCGGGTCCGTAATCCGCTCCTGCTCTTCCCACAAAAGGTTTTTCAGGAAATGTGCCCAGGTATTGGCGATAGATCTCATCCTCGGGAACAATGAGCTCCGCATGAGGAATAACGAAAGGTACAAAGGCGAAGAAAGAAGTATCTTTATTCTCCCTGATAAAATCGAGGGTCTTTTGCTGGATCACATCGGGAGCGTAAGTGGCCACAGTGGACCAGTCATTGCCTTCCAGATAGAATTTCTCCATATTATTCCAGAGGTACTCCGGGTAGTAACGGTGCGCATAACGCTGACAGTTGTATCCAAAAAAACGGTCAAAACCCTGATGTATGGGATCGCCCTCCGAGCCGGGTGAACCCAATCCCCATTTCCCAAATGCTCCGGTCACATACCCTGCTTCTTTTAACCTTTCGGACAGGGTGACCAAAGAATCAGGAAGGGGTGCTTGTCCTTCCGGTTTCACCTCCCGGTTTCCCCGGATGGGAGTATGTCCCGTATGCAGACCTGTCATCAACACCGACCTGGAAGGGGCACACACCGTACTTCCCGAATAGTGACGGGTGAACCTAACCCCCTGTTGGGCCAATTGATCCAGATGCGGGGTGGTGAATTTTTCCTGACCGTAACAACCCAGATCACCGTATCCCAGATCATCTGCAAGCATATAGATGATGTTCGGATTTTCCGGATCTGCCGGGATCGCCTTTTGGGACTGTCCACAGCTGATGAGCAGGAGTCCTCCATATAAGATGGACCATTTGGTGAGATTTTTCAACATAGGGAATAGGCTTTATGGATGGGAATCAAGATAATTAAAACTGATACACTGCACAAAACTTCTCCTTCTTTGTTTATTTATAATCATTTTAAATTAATTTTGTGCTGTTTTTAAAAGGGAAGAACATATGAATGTGAAGGTTGAAGAAACACTCTTTGTTATAGACGAGGTCAGGCATCTGACCGAATCCACATATGTACTGAGGTTTTCCAGGAATGGAATGGAGTTCAAACCGGGACAACACCTGGTGCTGGGACTGCCTGGTTCCACTGAACTTCGTGAATATTCTATCTACAGCGGGATCCTTAACGATTCCCTGGAAGTATTGATCAAGGAGGTCGACGATGGATTGGTAAGCCGTCAGTTAAAGACCATCGAGCCGGGAGATCCACTGGAGGTGAGGGGCCCTTATGGTTTCTTCCTGACCCGGACTGCTATACCGGAGTCCGACTCTGTGCTGTTTATTTCCAGCGGCACGGGGATAGCTCCTTTCCGCAGTTTTGTGAAATCGTACCCTCATTCAGATTATCAGCTCATCCATGGAGTGAGGAATATGGAAGAGGCATATGAGCAGGAGGATTATGAAAGGGGACGCTTAACCGTTTGTACCTCCCGGGATGAAAGGGGTGATTTTCACGGACGCCTCACCGATTATCTGCTTGATGCTGAACTGGATCTTCATAGGCAGGTCTATTTATGTGGCAACAGTAATATGATCTTCGATGCCTTGGATATTCTACGGGCCAGGGGGATTCCCCAGAAGCAGATATTTACGGAAGTCTATTTCTAGAAACACACCCTGCACTACTATTTGTTGGCACTGGGATGCCGGATGGAATAGTTAACTTTACAGCCATGAAGAAGGTATCTTTTAAAACCCTGGGGTGTCGTCTGAACCAGTACGAAACTGATGCCCTGGTCACACAATTCCACCAGGCCGGTTATCAGGTAGTCGATTTTTCCCAACCTGCCGATATTTCTGTGATTAACACCTGCACGGTGACCAACCAGAGTGATCAGAAGTCGAGGAATATGATCAACCATGCCGCCAGGAAGAATGAATCGGGCCTGGTGGTGGTCACCGGTTGTATGGCCAACAACCATAAGGAGAAACTGGAAGCCAACGACCGTATCACCTATGTGGTGGACAATAAACGCAAAAGTCAGATGGTCTCCCTTATTGATGCCCATTTCAAAGGTGAAATGATCCATCCCGATGCTTACAGGGAAGATGTCTTCGGATTTGAAACCGTCGACCAAAGTCTCCACACCCGCACCTCCATTAAGGTGCAGGACGGATGTGATAACTTCTGCACGTATTGCATTGTCCCATCGGTTAGAGGAAGAGCTGTCAGCCGTCCGTTGAACCAGGTCCTCGATAATGTAAAACGGGTAGTGGATAACGGCTTCAAAGAGATAGTGATCACCGGGGTCAATATCGGACGGTATGAAGAGAGCGGTTTGAACATCGAAAAGGCCATTGAGAAGATCGTGGAATTGCCGGGTGACTTCCGGGTGCGGATCTCCTCCATGGAACCCGATGGATTTGGCCCCGATTTTCACAACCTCTTCGCGCACCCCAAAATGGCTCCCCATCTGCATCTCTGCATCCAGAGCGGTTCCGAATCTATCCTTCTTAAAATGAGAAGAATGTATACCGCTCGCTCATTTATGGATATTATCTCCAGCTTCCGGAAACATATACCTGACTTCAATTTCACCACCGATGTGATTGTCGGCTTTCCTGGTGAGACCGAAGAAGACTTCAGACAAACTGTTGAACGGGTGAAAGAGGCACGCTTCAGTCACGTCCACACCTTCCGTTACTCCAGGAGAAGAGGTACCCGTGCCGACCGTATGGAAGAACAACTGGAGGAGCGTATTAAAACAGAACGAAGCGAAGTGATCCGACAGATCTCAGAAGAGAACAGAATGGATTATATGCGCACCATGCTTCAAAAGAAGCAAAGGATCCTCATCGAAAAGGTGGACCGCAAAGGTATAGCCCATGGCTACGGCGAACACTACCTTCCGGTCACTTTCCCCACCGATGATCCCACAAAGAACCGGTTCCAGCAAGTGATGCTGAATGGAATAGGATCGTCTGAGCCTCCAACAATGATAGGTTCAATGATTTAATATCAAGCGTGATACATGCGTCTAATGGAAGTTCTGCTTGAACTATTCAGCTCCAATTCGACATTTACTCCGAACTGGATGGCCATTCTGCGTAACAGCTTGTCAGGATCTATATGGTCATCGGTTGAAGCATACACCATCGCCTTTCTCCCATCCCCCTGAAATTCTACATCGCTGATGCTCAGCTGCAGATCCTGTTCCACAGCCATTTGTCGTGCCAGCAGCAAAACATCCCGCTCTCTCCTTTTAGATTCCAGCCACCTATCTATATCTTTCTGGGTGCATTTTCTATAGATCTTATTTAATGCCGATTTATCCCGATTTATCCCTGCCTGCTCAAACTGTTTTTCAGCGGGCTGACCAGTAAGTGTAACAGTTCCCACATCATGGCCCCCTTCTACTTCTACTACTACCCGGTCATCTTTCGCCAAGCTCAATCCTGACCGGTTCCGGTAAAATGCCTTCCGCTTGTTCTTAAACCTGATCTCTGCGATCTCCTCCTCTATTTTCAGGGATCCCATACCCTTCATCCAATCGTGGATGGTAAGTTCTCCCTGTTGGGCAGACATCTGTACCAGGGTTATCTTTTTCTGAACAGATAGCTTATCTCCCTTACCACAACTGCAATTTCCTCCACAACAACTCATGTGTCTATTTTTATTTAGACTAATTCTATTATAATGCAAATATGCGTAAAAGAGATGATTATTCTACCAAAAGGCAGCGGGAATTTTCAAAGCTTACGCCCATAATAGAGATGATCGGCATGCTGATCACCGATTAGAGCGATACCGGGCATGGAGCCCCATTCTTCAAATCCAAATTTTCTCAGCAGCTCGATACTGGCCTGGTTTTTACTCAGTAGAATGGCAATGAGTACGGAAAAACCATAGTCCGGTGCTGCTCCAATGGTGTGTTCAAGTAACTGGCTGCCCAATCCTTTCCCCCTCTCCCCCGAATCCACATAATAACTCATCTCAGCCACATGGTCAAGTGCTTGGCGGTCGGCTCGATAGGGCCCCAGGGAGGTCCACCCGCATATCCGGTCATCATTTTCGGCCACAAAAACCGGAAAGCGCCCGGAATCGTGTGCTTCAAACCAAACCTTGTGCTCTGAGAGGCTAACGGGATAGAGATGGGCTGTACAGAATTTCTGTTGAACGGCCTGATTATAAATGTCATTGATTTGTGGCAGATCTTTCTCAATGGCGATGCGGATATCCATGTGCCAAAGTTAGGAAAGATGTAAATGGAACGGAGTCCCGTTAAACCTTTTAACGCTAAAAAGGTCTATAAGAGTAATCATTTTACGTCCTATAGAGATTATACATAAGAATATGAGAAAAATAGACAGGAGGATTGTCATCGTGATCAGTGTGATTTTTATCATCGGACTGGCCTATGGATTGATGCGATTTTTGATCGCTCAAAAAGAACCTCCTCCAGTACGCAGATCCATTGAAGCACGAAGGTTTGTGAAGATCGAACCGGTTCAATACACCAACATCTGGTCTGAGGTTTCCGAGAAGGGCCGGTTGTCATCCATTGCGGAGATCGATATTGTTTCTGAGGCTTCCGGAAAGATCGAAGCAGGAGAAGTGGCCCTGAAAAAAGGAGCCGGTTTTTCCAAAGGGGACATCCTTTTCGTGGTCTATCCCGATGAGGCCTTGCTCACACTGAAGGCACGCAAAAGCCAGTACCAGAATACCCTGGCTAACATACTTCCCGACCTGGTGATCGATTATCCGGAGCATGAGAAGAGCTTTCACGGTTTTTTCTCTTCCATCTCGGTGGATAAACCTCTTCCTGCACTTCCCGAGTTCGATGACGATAAACTGAAAATCTTTCTGGCCAGCAGGAATGTGATCAGCGAGTACTATAACATACAGCGCGATGAGTTGCAGTTGAGCCGGCGCACAGTCAGGGCACCTTTTAACGGCACTTTTAAGGAAGTGTATATGGAACTGGGTGCTTACACCAATACGGGGGGACGAGTGGCCAGAGCCATTCGGACCGATGAGTTGGAACTGGAGGTTCCTTTGAAACGGAACGATGCAATTTGGGTACAGCCGGGCGATCCGGTTACGGTACATGCAGACAACAGGAAGATTACCTGGGAGGGACGAGTGATTCGCAAAGGCCAGTACGTGGAGGAAAATACACAATCGCAGGAGATTTTTGTCCGTATTCCGTATAACAAGAAACAACCGTTACTTTCCGGTGAATATCTGTTCGCTAAGTTTCCAGGCAGGCCCATCGAACATGTGATGGAGATTCCCAGGAACTCCGTATTCAATACCAATGAAGTCTTTGTCGTGAAGAACGGTCGCCTGGCCAAAAGAGAGATCGATGTGGTGAAGGTCAATGACAGAACCATCATTTTCAATGGTCTTGCAGAAGGAGACTCTTTGGTGGTTCAGCAGATGATCAATGTTTCTGAAGGTACACTGGTACAGGTGGACAAGGATACTCAGGAGCCATCTCGAATGGGACACGGAAAACCAAAAGGAGATCAGGAAGGCAACCGCAAACCGGGGAGTACATCATGAGAAGGATCATTGAACGTTTTGTAGAGTATCCGGTCTATGCCAACCTGATCATAGCCATAGTCATACTCGCAGGGGGATTGAGTCTCACCTCATTGAAAAAATCATTCTTCCCTGAAACAGAGAGCAGGTTCCTTATGGTATCCGTATTCTATCCGGGAGCTTCACCAGTGGAGATGGAAGAGGGTGTTACCACAAGGATCGAGGAGGCGGTGAGAGGCTTAATTGGGATCAAAGAGATTACCTCCACTTCGGTGGAAAACCGCAGTACGGTTTCCATTGAAACTACCGGTGAATATCCCATCAACGAAGTCCTGCAGGAGGTGAAAAATGCGGTGGATGGCATTTCCTCCCTGCCCTCGGCAGCAGAGCGTCCGATTGTTTCTAAAAGACGCAGCATGGCTGGTGCTCTTCGACTGGAACTTGTTCCTGTTGACGGCCACGACATGGACCGGATGACTCTTAAGGAACACGCCCAGCATATTGAGGAGGACTTCTTTAACTCCGGGGTTATGAGCCAGATCTCCATATCTGGTTACCCCCAGCCCGAGATTTCTGTGGAGATCAAGGAGGAGGAGTTGTTGAGGTACAACATAACCTTTGATCAGATCGTACGCGCTATCCAGAACAATAACCGGGATGTTTCGGGCGGGGAGATAAAGTCCCAGGAGGAAGAGTACCTGATCAGGCTCCGCTCCAGAAGCGCAGATCCCAACAAAATAGGCAACATCATTCTGCGAGGAGAATCGGATGGGGGATATATATATATCAGGGATGTGGCCGAGGTAAAGGTAAAATTTGCAGACTCCCCTAATAAACAATGGACCAATGGAAAACCGTCCGTATCCATCAGGGTGGATAAGCTTCCTGAGGAGGACCTGGATGAGATTACCCGGTTCGCCAACCAGTATATTGAGGAGTATAACCAGCGTAACCAGGGGGTGGAGATCATTGTTTCCCGGGCTTACCTCGACATCCTCCGCAGCCGGCTTGACCTGCTTACCAAGAATGGTATGATTGGATTGCTCCTGGTGATTATTTCACTCTCCATGTTCCTGAGTTTCCGGCTTTCCCTCTGGGTCTCATGGGGGATCCCATTCAGCTTCCTGGCCATGTTCGTCGCTGCCCACTTCCTGGGGGTCACTATCAACCTTCAGTCACTCTTCGGAATGATTCTGGTGATCGGGATCCTGGTGGATGACGGCATCGTAATTGCTGAAAACATCTACCTCCATTTTGAGCGCGGAAAGACACCCATGCACGCCGCTGTGGATGGCACCATGGAGGTGCTTCCGGCAGTGCTTACCTCTGTGACCACTACCATTGTGGCGTTCTCCCCCCTGCTGTTCCTTTCGGGGACAAGAATGGAAATGATGTTCCATGTGGCCATTGTGGTCATCGCCTCACTCTTCTTCTCTCTCTTCGAAGCCTTCCTGGTATTACCAGCCCACCTGGGAAGCGAAAAAGTACTTAGACGGAAAAGCCTTCAGGCCAAAAACCGGGGAATTAGAAGATATTTTGAGTTTTTCATTATATGGTTACGTGACCGTGTGTACCACTATTTCCTCAACTGGCTGGTCAAATGGAGATATATCGCATTGAGTTTCCCCATTGCGCTGGTCCTTATTACTGCGGGTTTGTTTATGGGGGGACATATCAGGAATACCTTCTTCCCCATGGTAGACTTTGATAGTTTTACGCTCAATGTGGCATTTACTCCCGGTGATGGAGAGAAACAAACACTCGAATTTCTCGACCAGTTTGAAATAGCAATCTGGGAGGTTAATGATGATATCGTGCAGGAGTTGGAACTGGATCATGATATTATTGAAAGGACCAGTAAAAGATTGGGCAGTGCTTTCAATGGACAGGAGCGGGGTGCCCACGCAGGAAGCATATATGTATACCCGGTGGACCTGGAAGGATATCCCCTTTCAGGGAGGGACATATCCACCCGTATATACCGGAAGATAGGAAGGGTACCCGAAGCCATGAAATTTACTGTGGGAGGGCGTCACCGTTGGGGTGCACCTGTATCAGTCGGTTTAATGTCAAAGAACCTGGATGAGCTGGACGAGGCCAAAGAATTCCTGTTGGCCAGACTCAATGAGATGCCTCAGCTTAAGGATGTTAATGAGAATATTGCACTGGGCAAGCAAGAGATCCGTCTGGACCTCAAGCCGAGGGCCTATTTTCTGGGACTGGATGAAAATACAATTGCCCGTCAGGTTAGACAGGGTTTTTATGGTGCGCAGGCACAACGTCTTCAGGTGGGGAGAGATGAACTCAGGGTATGGGTTCGTTATCCCAAATCGGACAGGCTTACCCTGGGTCAGATGGAGAACATGAAGATTAAAACTCCGACAGGTGAATATCCTCTATCGGAACTGGCTGATTACCATATGGAGAGGGGGCCGGTGGCCATTAACCGCTTCAATGGTTCCCGTGAAATCAGGGTAGAGGCAGAGACTGTTGATCCACTGGCTTCTGTACCGGAGATTCTGGATCAGATCGAATATGAGATCATGCCTGAATTAACCGCCCAGTTTTCGGGTATTCGATATTTATACCAGGGGCAACAAAAATATAGCCAGGAAGCCATGGGCAAAGCAGGCAAGTATTATATGGTCGCTTTTGCCATCATATTCATGCTGCTGGTGCTCCATTTCAGAAGTGTTCCCAAGGCATTAATTATTATTCTGATGATACCGGTTTCCCTGCTGGGTGTAGCCTGGGGGCACGGTCTGCATGGTCAGCCGCTATCCATTATGAGTTTGTGGGGAGCCGTGGCACTGACAGGTGTGATCATCAATGACGCTATCGTGTTTTTCGCTAAGTACGACAGGCTGTTGATTGAAGGATGGAAAGTTCCGGATGCGGTAAAGGAAGCGGGTAAGATCAGGTTAAGGCCTATCATTCTCACCTCTCTTACTACTACTGTCGGTTTGTTTCCCATGCTGTTCGAGAAAAGCGTTCAGGCCCAGTTCCTGATCCCCATGGCCATCAGCCTGGCTTACGGGGTATTTCTGGGAACGATCTTCATCCTGATCTTTTTCCCGGTATTGATCATGCTGCTGAATGATGCACGGGTCTATGTTCGCTGGCTGTGGACCGGTGTGAAGCCCTCGAAGGAAGAGGTTGAAACCGCCGTTATCCAGCATAACAGAGAGCTTAAATTTGAGAAGAACAGAGCTCTGGTAAAAAAGATTGACAATATTTAATCTCTGATCATGAATCGTTTAAAATACATTATATATACCGCTGCTTTAATAATGGTTACAGGATCAGCTCTGGGTCAGCCAGAATCGTTAACTCTCCCGGGGGCTCTGGAAAAAGCACTGGAAAGTAACTACGGACTGATCATCTCCAGGGCCAGTGCAGAGGTGGCTGCCATCAATAACCACTGGGGTAATGCCGGACGCTATCCCACTGTTGGTTTTGATGCTTCCGACAACAACAGTTACGATCTGAGCAGCAGTACATATTCCAACAGGTTCTCTGCCGGGATCGGATTGAACTGGATGATGTTTGATGGTTTCAGGGTGAACATTACCAAATCAAAACTGGAAAACCTGGAAGAGCTTTCATCGGGTCAATTGGCCGTACTGGTCGAAAACACCATTGAGGATGTGATCCTGGGTTACTACAATGTGTTGTTGCAAAAAGAGCAACTGGAGGTGTTGAGTACAGTGATGAAACTATCAGAAGATCGTTATCAATATGAGTTAAAGCGTCAATCCCTGGGCGGCTCTGTCACCTACAATGTGCTCCAGGCCCAAAATGTCTACCTCAGCGACAAGGCCAATTTCATGAACCAGGAGGTGGTGGTCCGTAATGCCATCCGGAACCTCAACTTTGTCATGGGGGAGGAACCTGTAGTAAGATGGAATTTTGAAGAGTCATTTGAAGCCGATACCACTGATTATGTGGTGGGTGACCTGCTTTCCAAAATGAAATCCAGTAACCAGACCCTGAAGAATCAGTATACCCACCTGCTTCTGAAGGAGAACGAAACCTCTTTGAAAGAGTCGGCCTATTACCCTAGTCTATCCCTCGGTGCAGGAATGGACTATACTCATAATCTCTCCTACTCGGGAGGAGCACAGACCGTCAACAACGGAGGTTTCTCACCCTATGGAAACCTGCGTCTCTCTTTCGATATTTACAGTGCAGGGGTCCGTAATAGATCCCTGGAGGTGGCCAGGATAAACGAAGAGGTGGCCAGGGTAGAGATCGAGGAGATGGAGCATGCCCTGACCAATGAACTCTTTAACCTGTTGGATTATTACAGTGTACGGATTGAACTGCTGAATGTGGCCAATGAGAACCTGGAAGCGGCTCAGCTCAACCTTTCCATCTCAGAAGAAAAATACAAATCGGGAGTGATCAATTCATTTAATTACCGGGATATTCAGTTGATCTACCTGAATGCGGCCGTCAAGCGCCTGCAGTCCATATATAACCTGATCAGCTCCAATACTGAACTGACCCGCATTACCGGAGGATTTCTGAACGCGGGGAAATAGCCCTTGACTATACCCCTTTTCTATCCTAACTTGCAAGGTATAAACCTTCAAAACCTGTGTTATGGACTTTAAAAAGTTATGCTTGATTCTGTGTTGGGTCAGTTGTAGCTTGATCCTGACTGGATGCAACCAAGAAAGGCATTTCCAGTATGATATTATCCAAATCAAAGGCGTAGAATGGGTGAGCAATGTTTCATACACCTATGGCTCATTCGGATCTATCGCTGAGAGTGAAGAGCTGCCGGAGGTCTATCTGGCTGTCTCGGAAGGTGACCTGCTCTATCTGACGATTGAGGATTCGGAATTTTACTACCGTTACCAACCAGAGGATGGAAAAGAGCTGGTCATCACAGTCGACTCGACCATGGAGGGGTCTGTTTTTGTAAATGGCACCCTGAAATTCCTGGAGTTATCCGGTGAACCTTCCTCATGGGAACTATTAGAGGAACTCACCAAACCTGAGATCGATCAGCTTTCGGTCCTGGCAGTTACAGACTTCCTCTCCCAGGATCATCTTGAGGTACTGCGCTCCATCGAATCCTCTCTGCACGGCATAGGATTGGTCGTGGAAACGGAGATCGATGAGCAAAAGCTGGCCGACCTTTTATCCATCTGCCGTCCCCATTGGCTGATGATGGAGAGCCCTTGTAAGTCGACTGATGCTGAAGTGGGACAAGCCCTTTCCAATTTAGAGCTGTTATGGGTTCAAGGGGATATTAATACAGTATCACACACAGCTCGTTGCTGTCCTAATCTTGAGACGCTGATCATTGCCGAATGGGATCCACAGCCTGGTGAACTTTTTGCGCTGACTAACCTGAGAAACCTCCATACCCTTACCTTGGCAGAATGCGGCATCACCGACCTGACTCAGATTGAATTTCCCGGTTCCCTCAGGCAGCTGCACATGATCCTATGCGATACTTTGTCTGATATCAGTTCTCTTTCCGAACTTCCTGCGCTCTATTCCCTAACCCTATCTGGAAGCGATGACATAGAAGATTTGGGTGCAGTAACCCTGTTAGAATCCCTGAAGCGGATCTCTCTGCCCTCTAACACCACCCAATCCGACTTTGAAAAGGTGTTGGCTGGATTGCCTTCTCTTGAGGTGGTTGAAATGATTGATTGTCCCGGTGTGGAGGACTTGTTACCATTACAAAAGATGACCGAACTGAAGATCCTGGCCACTGATCTTGATGAGAGTCATTTGTCCGAATTGGAAACATTAAGTCAACTCGATCTGATCGTTTTAAGCAGCGATATCTTCGAAGAGTATCCGGACCGAATAGCTGAATTGCGAAGTTCCCTTCCCGGAACTACCATTGTTCCCGGAAGTGGTATATGCCTGGGATCGGGATGGCTTCTCCTGATAATTCCCATGATATGGGCAGCCCGATTTATTTTACGAATTAAATCCTAGCGATTCAGTTTGGTCTCCAGGCAATCCATAACGGGACGTATCAGGCTTCACATGAGGGCTATCAGGAATGTCTCCCTGGTAGTGGCCGGAATCCTGATATTTGCCTCCCTCATACACCGACCCTGGCCTGTAAGAATCATAGCTCTTCTGGCGTTATCCGGATCGGCCCTGGTGATTGGATCTGCCACCCGGGAAAATTCACTCATGTCAGCACTGGGATTGGAGAGGGTTAATCGAAGAACGCTACTGTTAAGCATCTGTGCCCTTCTGCTGGGAGCTGGACTTGCCATGCTGACCCGGAATAAATATGAGCTCACTTTGCTTCCCGCATCCCTCTCCTATGCAGCCCTGATCTCCCCGTTAGTTGGAGTCACAGAGGAATTGGTATTCAGGGGATTCATCCAGGGGCACCTGCGCCCTATAGGAAGAGCCTTTCCGGTTGTATATGCTGCAACCGTACACACCTGCTATAAATTGCTGGTCATCCTTACCCTCTCAGCCTCTTTGCAATTTGACCTCTTCTTTCTCGTGGTTTGGACCTTTTTGGGGGGATTGCTGTTCGGGCTGTTGCGACACCTTGCCAACAGTGTGGTTCCACCGGCGGTGGCCCATGCGATTTTTGATATTGTGGTATATGGAAGCGCAGTAACACTGCCCGTTTGGGTGTGGAGTTAATTCCTATTTTTGTCTATATGAAAACATCCCTTCTCTATATCGTTTGCGCATGTTTTTTGTTGCTCAGCTGTAAGCAAGAACCAGAAAAAAGCCTGATCACAGTTAATGGCCCCATTCCTGTGAATGAAATGGGTACTACCCTTGTTCATGAACATGTGTTGGTGGACTTTATAGGTGCCGATAGTACGGGTTATCACCGCTGGAACAAACAGGAAGTGGTGGAGCGTATCCTCCCCTTTCTGGAAGAGATACGCGATCTGGGGGTGAATACACTCATCGAATGTACTCCGGCCTACTTGGGTCGGGATCCTGTACTGCTTAAAATGCTGGCTGATAAAACCGGTATGAACTTCATCACAAATACCGGTTACTACGGGGCACATAATAACCGGTTTCTTCCGGTTTCCTTCTACGATATGACTGCTGAAGAACTTGCCAAGGTGTGGATCGGGGAGTTTGAAAACGGGATTGAGGAGAGTGGCATCATGCCCGGATTCATTAAAATCGCTGTGGATGCCAATGATTCCTTATCGGCCGAGCACCGAAAAATCATATCAGCTGCTGCACTCACCCATAAGGAGACAGGGTTGGTCATTGCCTCTCACACCGGACCGGATCAACCCGCTTTTGAACAGATAGATATACTGAAATCGTATGGGATCGATCCTTCGGCATTTATCTGGGTTCACGCCCAGCGAGGTACCCTGGAGGGAATAATCAGGGCAGCCAGATCGGGCTCCTGGGTATCATTGGATAATATCAATGCACAACGGGACCTCGATCCTCAGGAAAGGTATAGTATCGTATGGTATGCAGACAGGATCTCCTCCATGAGAGAGGAGGGATTACTTCAAAAGGTACTGATCTCGCATGATGCTGGTTGGTACAGCCCTGGCGAAGAGGGAGGAGGTAACTTCAGGGGGTATACCGATCTATTTACTCATCTCATCCAGGTGTTGAAAGAGCGTGGTTTTTCTTCCGGTGATATTGAACAGTTATTGTCCCAAAATCCACGTGAAGCTTATGGGATTGATGATATCAATCTGAAAGCCTCCTGGTAAATCATACTATCACGGAATAGTATGTTTCACAGCACTAAACCAATGGTGGACTTGACTGATATACCCCCCGGCCATACTTTTATGGAAAGATTATCAGTTCGATCAATACACTAAACCATACAATCATGCCCAACAACTATTATTGTCCCATCTGTAAAAGTAACATGAACATTGGAAGTTCACTGGTGTTCTCGGCCAAATCGCCCGAGAATGAGAAAGGTCTCGTTTTTCTGGATACCGAATTGGGAAGCTATACTAAAACCACTCACCCCGATTTTAAGCTAAACGAAGGCATAGAGTATAAATTCTATTGTCCGGTTTGTCATGCGAAACTGAACAAGGAGGATAATCCGAACCTGGTAAAGGTCCATATGACTGACGAAAACGGGAAAGAATCTGAGATCAATATCTCAAATATTATTGGTGAACACTGCACTTATAAGATTGAAGATAAGAAAGCGGAAGCCTTCGGACCCGACGCAGAACGATATAGTAAATATATTGATCTGCCCCTGGAGTACCGTAAATACCTCTGATCCTTAAAGCATCTGTCTCTTTGTGTTCCCTGCGAGATTCATTTTTGCGGGGTAAGGTCTGTTGATATCCTGCATAAAGGTATTCGTCAGGATCATATTAATTTCCTAAATTCGTTATAGTAACCGAGAGTTGAACAAGAAGCTACAATAATGAAGAAGATCCACTACGTCTACATAGCCGTCCTGCTTTTCCTGGGACATTCCAAGGTAGTATCGCAAACCACACAAGTGCAATACACATTACCTGCCATCCTGGATTCTGCCACCATCGAATCCCAATTGGATTATATTCACGAACGCACCCGTACCTATAACTATTTCAGAGCCATTCGTGAGGATATGTTTCTCAAGCTGAAGAGTAATGTGGAGGACTCTTTAAAACAGAATAAAGCAAATATCAAATCTCTGAATACTACGCTTTCGGAACGAGATTCCCAGATCGAATCGCTCAATTCTGACCTCAACAGGGCAAAGGACGAACGGGATAATGCCATCAGAACCAAGGACAGTTTTTCGGTACTGGGCATTCAAATGAATAAGACCCTGTACAACGCCATCATGTGGTTTATCATCCTGGCTCTGGTAGCCCTGGCTATCATTCTTATCCTTCTTTTCAAAAGAAACCATGTGGTAACTACCCAAACTAAGAAAGAGCTGGTAGAAATTCAACAAGAGTTTGAAGAGCACAGGAAGAGCTCCCGCGAGAAATATGAAAAACTGGTGGTCAGCCATCACAATGAGATCATTAAGCTGAAGCGCAGCTGAGTGAGTATTAAACAATCTTTCAACATTGCTGGGCGGTAAAGCTATGGATCCATATCTTTATGAAAACGCTCAGAAAATGAAGAATATACCCGTATTGCATGTCACAGGGAACTCCCTGGCAGAAACCTACGAGGCTGCCCTGGTCAGACTCTACCAGGAGGGAACACGTTTTAAGACACAGTATGATAAACCGGGCGATCCGCTGAGTCTCGATTGCACCTTAAACGCTACGGTTCTTAATCCGGAATCAGACCCTATGATCCATCAGGCCTTTCCAGGAGGCATAGACGAACTCAAGGAGTATGTCATGGAACTGAAGGGATTTAAGGACCACTGGGTGAAAAACATGAACGATAAAGAGGATACCCGGTGGGAATACACCTATCATGGCAGGCTTCAACGGTATGGTTCGTGGAAGGAACTGGCCCGGGAGAACGGCCAGCGGATCCGGAAGGATGTGGGATTTCAGGTAGATCAGATTGAACATGTGATACAAAAACTGGTGGATCAACCCTTTACCCGGCAGGCACAAATGATTACCTGGATGCCCAATCACGATCTTCAGGTATATGATCCCCCGTGCCTGCAGTCACTCTGGTACAGGATCCTCGAAGATGAATCCGGTACCTGGTGGCTGAATTGCAACATCCGCTTCCGAAGTAACGATGCCTGGGGAGCCAGTTTTATGAACATGTTTGGATTCATCCAGTTCAACAGAGAAGTGATTGCCGATGAAATTGCCCGCAGAAGCGGAAAGGAGGTCCGATTGGGAAGAATGAACTGGCAGGCCGATTCCTATCACATCTATGGCCGCGATATTGCTCAGGCAAAAGCCATGTTGTTTGACCGGTTAGACTCTATGACCCTGGAGGAGAGAACCTTCAATTTTGGAGATGACTTTATCAGGGAGATGTATGAGCAGGCTGAGCAGGCTGCACTGATGAAAATCAAGAAGTACGACGAGGAGCATGCCCTGACATAAATTGTTCCAGCGTGCTGGATAATTCTTCCGGTTCTTTATAGTGACACAATTCAACCTGATCTGATCCGGCGATCATGGCGGAAAGGTTGAATCCGGATTCCGGCTGAAACAGACACAGCACCGGTTTACCCATTTCAATGGCACGCCCTATTTCATAACCCACACCCAGGCTGGGGACCGTTACATCGGCCACCACCACATGAGAATCCACTATCCACCCCAGATCCCTGTCATGAATCTCCCGGTCAGAGAGCACCTTGTCCTTGGTTAAGAGTTCTTCTTCATTACCCACATGTTCTGTGAGCACTTCCCCATGAATTTGCAACATTTTAATGAGCTTTGCATAGGTGCTGGCCAGTTCTCTTCCTCCCCGTATGGAGCCACAGAAATATATCTTAGTCATACACACATTATTTTGGTTAACTGGTGCAACCGATCGATTTTATTTTGTCTTTTCAGGTATAGAGCCTAAAAATAGGTAAATTTTAAATACTCCCCACCTTCAGACAACGATTCTTTAAAGTTAAGTTTGTTTTCTT
>CAZURA010000089.1:0-23260 GCA_964622985.1 uncultured Bacteroides sp.
CAGAACCTTAATAGGTTGATATATAATCAATTACAAACTAGGAAACTTTAGTATTTAATCTAAATAACTAATACCATTTTCCTATGAAAAAAGTATCACTTCCTCTTTTAGCTATCATTTTCTCGTTGACAATATTAAGTTCCTGTGGTAAGCTAAAAGCTCCATGTTCAATTGCCTGGGCTATTGAGTTGCATAGTGAGTTAGCTGCTGTTACGGCTGCTTCTTTAGCCTATACCCAGGATCAAAGTACAGAGAACTGCAATGCTTTAAAAGACGCATATCAGGCTTACATTGACGCAATGGAACCCTACGGAAATTGTGAGACTCTTACCGGACAGGACCGCGATGATTGGCAAGAAGCATTGGATGACGCAAAAGATGATTTGCTGACTATGTGCTAAGTGCACTGAGGCCTTTCAGTTTCCCGAGTGCTCCCTTCTCATGATCAATTAAACGGGTGATCGTATCAGCAGGTAGCTTAGTAGCGCTTGTGGAAAATGTTATGTTTCTATCCGGGAATTCTCGTTCGAATAGGAATCTGGCTCTTGCCTCGTGAAAGTCAGACGTCACCACAATCAGTTCGGCTCCGGGATATAGATCAAGAATAGGGTGCGCTAACGCGGCATCCTCAATAGTATTAGAGCTTTCAGCACAGGGAAGAAAAGCTGAATCCGGAATTCCGCGCGATGACAGTTCCTGGCGGATATAGTGTCCATGGGATTTTTCCGTAGTGTTGAAATGCTGGCCCCATCCTCCTGTGGGCAGCACAGCGTAGGTTGGATTTCTCTGATATACTGCAAATGCCTGTGTACATCTTTCAAGGGCAATACTTAACAGGTTACCCTGAGCATCGTTAGGGGAACCCAATACCACAATCACACCTTTAATTTCTGTATCACTCTTCATCACGAACTTAAAGCTACTATTCTTAGGTGATTTCCCGATTAATAAATCTGATAATTAACACAATGGCAATGGATTTACATACAATATGCGAATCATGAGGTCCGTTTTAATATTGCCAATCGCCCCACGGTATGTCAAAACCTATGCTTATCACTGTACTGCTGATCTCTTTAGTTCATGTGATCAGGGGACAAATAAGTCCAGGCGAACTGACCGGGGCATCCATGAATTCAATCCAGACATCAGTACCGTTCTTAACCATTGCACCTGATGGGAGATCCTCCGGTATGGGTGATGTAGGTGTGGCTACTGCTCCGGATGTAAGCTCCCAGCACTGGAATGCTGCAAAATATGCTTTCATGGATAATAGAGGCGGTGTCGGATTATCATATACCCCCTGGTTAAGAAACCTTCTCCCGGAAATAAATCTCGGATATCTTACTGGCTACTACAGAGTAGATGAAAAGAATAACCTCAGTGGTTCCATTCGATATTTTTCTCTTGGAACGATTGTTTTCACATCTTTGAGCGGACAACCGGCAGGAGATTATCATCCTCATGAGTTTTCTATGGATGCCGGATATTCCAGGTTGCTTTCGGATGACTTTTCCGTAGGCATTCTCCTTAGATATATAAACTCTGATCTTACCAGAGGACGAACCATCGCCAGTGGACAAGAAACCAATTCGGGCACTTCATTTGGCGGTGATCTAGGATTCTATTACCAGAATGACATTCAGTTTGGAAGAAGGGATGCCCAGTGGGCTGCAGGGTTAAATATCTCCAACATAGGTACTCCCATATCCTACAGTAAAGATGCAGAAAAAACACCCATTCCCACCAATTTAAGGTTGGGGAGCAGATTCAAGTTTATGATGAATGAGTATAACTCCCTCTCATTGATTGTGGATGCCAACAAACTCATGGTACCAACTCCACCTGTATACCAGCAGGATTCTATTACAGGTGAAATGATTGTAATACGTGGGAAAGAGGTTCCCCAATCTGTGATACGGGGAATGATCCAATCCTTTTATGATGCTCCCGGGGTGATGCGTGACGATGAAAGTTACAGCATGGTCAGAGAGGAATTTTATGAGATCGCTTGGGGTCTGGGAGCGGAATACCGGTATAAGAAGCTATTTGCCGTTCGTTGTGGCTATTTCCATGAACATCATACCAAAGGGAACATGAAGTACTTCACCGTTGGAACGGGAGTCGCTTTCAACTCCTTTTCATTTGACTTATCCTATCTGTGGCCCCGACAAGGAAAAAACTCTCCTTTACACCATACGTTCAGATTTTCCCTTGCAGCGAGTTTTGGAAGCATCCCTGATCAGAAGGGTACTTCAGACAGTGAATGATCCTACGAACTGTTATTTTTCTCTGAATCAACCAGTTGATAAAACGTACCTCGATCCTGGGCAGATGTTTCTACTTTTCCCGATTCGGCCAATACACCAAGGTACTTATTGATTTCGTTTACATGAAGACCCAGTATCTTCTCCAGGTCTTCGATTGTACAGGGCCTTCTGGAAATGGTTTCGAGTATAGCATTTTCCACATCAGTACGATAGGAGGACTCCTCCTGGCATTCCTTAGGTGGTGCAATGATCTCCACTTTATCCGGTTTCCAGGCCTGACCACTCATTTCGAGGTCCCAGTAACTCGATATCTGTTCGAGCTCCTCCTGAGTCGCCGCCCTTATTCCTTCCACCACTCCGGGTCGGTCCAGAGTATTAAGCTGTACACGCTGGGGCATTATGTTTAGTATGGCTTCCTTCAGGGCATCCAGATTCTCCTGATCATCATTGTACCCGGGCAGGATCAGGACTTCCAGCCACATCTCTCCTTCAAATTCGTTTCGGAAGTCGATCATTCCCTGAATATAAGATGCAATAGATGCATTTCGGACTGGCCGGTTAATTCTCCGGTAGGCCTTTTCCGTAGCAGCATCCAGCGAAGGCAATACCAGATCCACCTGCTTCAATTCGTTTCTTACATCAGGATCACAAAAAAGAGTCCCATTGGTCAGCACAGCGACTGGAATATCAGGCCGAAGTTTCCTCAGGAAATGGATCACTTCACCCATGTGGGAATGAAGGGTAGGTTCGCCGGCACCTGAAAAGGTAATGTAATCCGGATCAGGATTCCTGCTGAAAAAGTCGTCCAATTCATTGTAAATAGACTCTACCGGAACATATTCTTTTCGTTCGGAAGTGATTTTCGTTGAAGATCCGCATTCACAATAGACACAGTTAAGTGAACAGATCTTGTGTGGAATGAGATCAACCCCTAGTGACATCCCCAGCCTGCGCGAAGGAACCGGTCCGAATAAGTGTTTATACATGGTATCGCAAATTAATGCACTTACTTCCACTCTGCCAAATTCCATTGGACCCCCATTTTTGAGCCGTATCACAACACATGCGGTGTCACCTTCAGTTCTCCCACTCACCCTCATTTCGGAATTTTTGCATGTCACGTATAGGTGACTTTTTCACAGATTGTGACATATGAATAATGATAACGCATCTTTCTTTCAGATGTGTTATGTGCTGTATTTCAACTTATTACATTAATCTCTAAATGTGTATTTGGATGAAGCTAAAAGTCACACATTTGAAAAAAATCACTTGTGTGTGACATCAGGATTTTGCGAAATGGATAACCCGGTTTTCATGTACTACTCAGTTGAGCTTAATCCAGAGGAAGTATCCCCATTATTTATCGCTTATCACTTGTGAAAATCCTGGACCTCACGCCAAGACTGCGATCTGGGGATTATAAAAGAAGATATTGGGGTATATACTCTACCAAATTCCAGGATTGCTCCATAATAATAAAAACTGTACCTTTTGGACGCAAAAATGAATCGAAAAAAGAATAAAATCACAGGCTATGAAAAAAACCACATTCATCCTTATTTTTTTCCTGGCATGGTCGACCATAGCTATTGCACAGGTTGAGCTGGGAGAGCAGATTCCTGACTTCACTACACTGGATCAGGATGGGTCCAAATGGGTCCTGAATAAACAACTCAAAGCGGCCGATTACCTGGTAGTCTATTTTTATCCGGCTGCCTTTACCGGCGGATGCACCAAACAGGCATGCAGTTACAGGGATCAAAAAGGTGAACTGGCTGCAGTGGGTGCCCAGGTGGTTGGAGTTTCAGGCGACAAACCCGAGACGCTTGAGATGTTTGCTTTGGAACATGCTCTGAATTTTACCCTTCTGGCCGATGAATCGGGGAAGATCGCTTCACTCTTCGGCGTTCCCCAAAAAGAAGGAGGAAGCATCAACAGGGAGATCCAGGGAAAGAGTTGGGATCTGGAACGGGGAACCACTATTCTAAGGTGGACTTTCATCCTGGATAAGAACGGGATCCTTGTGTACAAGAACCCGGAAGTGAATGCGGTAGAGGATAGCGGCAAGGTTATTGAATTCATTTCCTCGCTTAATTAATCGTCGTCACTTCTTATTTAGAAAGCTTCTAATTAAATCTGTAAGTCCGTATCAAACTAGCGGAAAATCGCATTTTTTTAATAATTTGTTGGTAGAACACTGGTGACTGTAGTGTTTGTAGACTCGTTTATACCCTCTATAATGATTGTTATACGCTCTACCTGAAACCCATAAACACTCACAAAGGTGTCTATGAAGACCAGCTACCAATTTGGATTTGATATTGGATCCATTTCTATCAACACTGTCGTATTGAATCGTGATGGAGAGCTCCTCCAAGAACGATATGATTATTGTCACGGAAAACCATTTGAAAAGCTAAAAGAAATATTAGATACCCTGGGCGAAACCTATTCCCAGGAGCAATTCGGGCAGGTAAGTTTCACCGGCACCGGCGGGAAATTGGCTGCAGAACTGGTTGGTGGCACATATGTCAATGAGATTGTCGCACAATCCACCTCCGTATCGAAGCTCTATCCGAAGATCAGGACCATCATCGAGATGGGTGGGGAAGATTCAAAGCTGATCTTCATGGATGAGCTGGATAATGATGCATCCAGGCTCTCTGATTTTGAACTGAATACCTTGTGTGCAGCAGGCACCGGATCCTTTCTGGACCAGCAGGCCAAGCGGATCGGAATTTCCATTGAGAAAGAGTTTGGTGAGTTGGCTTTAAAGTCGGAAGATCCTCCTCGGATCGCAGGCAGATGCAGTGTTTTTGCCAAAAGCGATATGATCCACCTGCAGCAGATTGCCACCCCGGTACACGATATTGTGGCCGGACTCTGTTTTGCGGTGGCCAGGAATTTCATCAGCTCATTGGGTCGTGGAAAGACCATTCAGTTTCCGGTGATGTTTCAGGGGGGTGTCTCATCGAACATCGGGATGATCAGGGCCTTCAGGGAACTTCTCGAAGCCACAGATGGCCAACTCCAGATCCCTGAACACAATACATCCATGGGTGCCATGGGGGCGGTATTTCACAACATGAGCAATGAGACAGCAAAGAGTGTACTGTATAAAGGTACCGGTGAGCTTGAAACATACATCTATGGAGAAAAATCAAGAGGAAAATCCTTCGAACCCCTTGTTGCCTCAGCCGCTGAAAAGAATAAAGATGTATATCAGCTCCCGGATTCCCAGGATAAATACGAAGTCTACCTGGGTCTGGATATTGGCTCATTGAGCACCAATGTGGTTTTGATCGATGATCAGAACCGGGTCATTGCACGCAGGTATCTGCCCACCGCCAGCAAACCGCTGGAGGCTATTCGCAGGGGCATGTCCGAGATATATGATGAGATAGGCGACAGGGTGGTAGTCAAAGGGGCCGGGACCACGGGTTCGGGAAGGTACCTGACAGGAGATTTTGTCGGGGCCGATCTGATCCGTAACGAGATCACCTCTCAGGCCACAGCTGCTATTGTTTTCGATCCGGAGGTGGATACCATTTTTGAGATCGGGGGACAGGACTCCAAGTACATCAGCATTGATAACGGTGTGGTGGTCGATTTTGAGATGAACAAGGTGTGTGCAGCAGGCACCGGATCGTTTTTGGAAGAGCAATCGGAGAAGCTGGACATCAATATTATCGAGCAATTTGGGGATATGGCCCTGGGGGCGTGTAGTCCGGCTGGATTGGGAGACCGGTGTACAGTTTTCATGGAATCGGACCTGAATGCCTTCCAGCAGAAAGGCGTGGAAAAGGATAACCTGGTGGGCGGACTGGCCTACTCGATCGTACATAACTACATTCAGAAGGTGGTCCGCAAAAAACGGGTGGGAAATCACATCCTGTTCCAGGGTGGGGTGACCAACAATAGGGCAGTAGTGGCCGCTTTTGAAAAAGTGACCGGTAAGAAGATCCATATTCCGCCACATTTCGATGTCACAGGAGCCATTGGTGCCGCCATGCTGGCCCGTGATCATATTAAAGAGCATAACTTGCAAACCCGTTTCAAGGGATTTGATATCAGCAAGATCCCTTACAAAGTGGATAAGTTCACCTGCAAGGCCTGCTCCAACCAGTGTGAGATCCGAAGGGTGAGGATCGAAGGAGAGAAGAAGCCTCTGTTTTACGGAGGCCGGTGTGAGAAATATGAGATGGATGAACGAAAGGGCAAAGGAGAAGGAATTCCTAATTACTTCGAAGAGCGAATTGGGATGCTTACGGATGGCTATGAGCCCAATCCGGAAGCAAAACTGGGAACCGTTGGGATTCCCAGAGGACTGATGGTCTTCTTCCAGCAGTTCCCCTACTGGAGCACTTTTTTCAGGGAGCTGGACTTCAATGTGGTAGTATCGGAGGAGACCAGCAACCAGACCATCAAGAAGTCGCTGAGCATGATTGTTGCCGAAACCTGCTTCCCCGTAGAGGTGATGCATGGCCACATCTACGAGATGCTGGAACAGGAGATCGATTACGTCTTCACTCCATTTATCATCAATGCAAAAGCCGAAGAGGATAATCCCACTTCCAACTGCAATTGTCCATGGGTACAGACCGTGCCTTTTATGGTGAAAGCCTCACTGCCAGAAGAACATCGTGAAAAGCTGCTGACCCCAACCCTTAATTTCCGCTATTACGGGAAGGTAGTCGAAAATGAACTATACACCTACTTTGGGAAGAAGTTTAAGATATCCAGAAAGCGGATCGTGGAAGCCATGAAAAAGGCTGATACCAAACAGACACAATTCGAGGAGCGGGTGAAATCACGTGGGCGGGAAGTGATGGCCAACCTTCCTTCCGATAAGGAGTGCCTGGCTATCATTGGACGACCCTATAACACTGGAGATCCTGCGCTTAACTTGAGCATGGTGGAAAAGCTGATCAACCTGGACGTTGTTCCGATCCCGCAGGACTACCTCCCTTTGGGTGAGGAGAAGATCACAAAAGATTACAACAAAATGTACTGGCCCAACGGTCAGCGTATCCTGGCAGCAGCCCGGATCATTGCACGGGACGATCGCCTGCACGGGATTTACATGGGTAACTTCAGGTGCGGACCCGATTCCTTCCTGGCACATTTCGTGCATGAAGAGATGTCGGGCAAGCCCTATATGGAAATTGAGATAGACGAGCATGGAGCCGATGCGGGGATGATTACCCGATATGAAGCTTTCCTCGATAGCCTGAAGGGCTCCAGAATAGGCAAAGAGAAAGTGAGGAAAGTATATACTCCGGGAGTAATGACCTCGTCTCCCATGAAGGACAGAGTACTCTATTTCCCCTATATGAGCGATGCCTCCTATGTGATAGCCGGGGTGTGCAGAAGCTTTGGGATCAATTCCGAATCGCTGCCCATGCAGACCCAGGAGGATATAGACCTGGCCAGGAAATATACTTCAGCCAGGGAGTGCTTCCCTATGATCTGTACCACGGGAAGCTACCTGAAGAAACTGAAACAGCCCGGAGTGGATCCGGCCAAGGTCAGCTTCTTTATGCCCGATCACAACGGCCCTTGCCGGTTCGGGCAATACAACCGCTTTCAAAGGGTGTTATTTGACAAGTTGGGATATGAAAAGACCGAGATCATTGCCCCGAGTAATGATGGATCATACGAGGATATATCGGCGGGACACGGTTCCAAATTCAGGCTCAACTGCTGGAAAGGTTTCGTGGCCATGGATATGGTCAGAAAGCTTAAGCAGGAGCGAAAGCCCTACGAATTGGTCCCCGGGAACACCGAAAAGGTATATAAGCAGGCATTGGCCAACCTGGTGGCGTGCATGGAGAATGGAGCTGGGGATCTGATCGACACGTTGGCAGGGATCGCCCACTCGTTTACGCAGATCCCGCTTTCCAACGGAAAACGCAAACCTGTGGTGGCTATTGTGGGTGAGATATTCATGCGCGACAATGATTTCTGTAGCGGACACCTGGTGAGCCGGCTCGAAAAATTTGGTGCGGAAACCTGGATCGCACCCTTTGCAGAGTGGCTCTCTTACTCCACCATCCGTTACACACGCGACAGTAAATGGAAAGGTGACTTCAAAGGGGTGATTAAATCCAAACTTCAGGAGTATTTCCAGGAGTCAACGGCCAGGAAGATCATTAAGCCTTTCCATGGATTGTTCGACGAGGATAAAGAAGTGTCTGTAAAGGATATGCTGAATGCCTGCGGTCCCTATGTGCACCGTCACTACGACGGAGATCCCGCCCTCAACCTGGGCACCTCTGCCATACTGGCCGACAAGGGGATCTCAGGGATCGCCAATATCCTTCCATTCACCTGTATGCCGGGTACCCTGGTGGCCTCTGTCTCCGACCAGCTAAGGAAAGATAAGGGGGGGATCCCTTATGTCAGCATTGCTTATGACGGACAGGAGGATGTATCCATCGAACTGAGGTTGCAGGCCTTTATGCACCAGGCTTACCAGTATGGAGAGGAGAAGGGTTTGTTGGAGATTGTCCCTGAACTGTCCCATTAGGAATCTGTTCAGGCCTTAACCAGATAATCAGAAGGCATCAAGTCATGTTAGAGCGCCACCGGCAGCAACCGGTGAAAACGTATCTCCGTGGGACTCACTTTTGCCTGGGCCACTATGATTTCCACCCCTCTTTTAACTGCTTCATCCAATGCTTTCCCATATTCCGGGTCGATCTCCCGGGCGGGTGAGAAAATATGTACATCCAGCCGTTGCACTACATAAAGCATAACGGCACGCATGCCAGATCGCTTCACCCTGATCAAGGTATTCAGGTGCTTCCGGCCTCTCTCTGTCACAGCATCCGGGAACAGCGCTTTCTTGCCCTCCCTGAGCGTTACATTCTTCACTTCAATGAAACAAGGTGTATTCACCCCTTCCCCATACAGATCAAACCGGCTGTCTTCCCATTTCACTTCCCTTTTTAATCCAGTTATCCCCTCCAGTCCCGGGATCAATCCTTGACTAATCCACTCAAAGGCCAAAGCATTGGGATGGGAAGTATTGATCCCCACCCATTGTTCTCCAATGCGGATCATCTCCCAGGTAAACCTGGTCTTCCTTTTGGGATCCTCTACAGGGGATAACCACACTTCCGCACCCTCCTCCAAACAGCTTTTCATAGAACCGGAATTGGTGCAATGGGCAATTACCTCACTGCCGTCATCCAGTACCACATCGGCCAAAAACCGTTTATACCTTTTGATCAAATGACCGTGTACAAGCTCTTTCTTGAATTCCATACCCTAATCAATATCCGGGGCGTCCTGAGACCTAAAACAGAATATGATTGATGCCAAATATAGAGATATCCTCTCAATAGAGCTTCAAAACTGAATCGATGGTCAAAATACAAACCTTCTTTGCTCTTGAGGGTTATATAATAAGTAAATTGCAGTAAAGAGCATACAAATCCAAAACCAAATAGCTATGAAACGAGCATGAAAATTATTATCTTAATTTCCTCAATTAAGGCTGATAGTAATTTTCATCGCGAGTTACATCAGACAATTGAAAACTTAAATTATTAACTGATGAAACGAATTGTTGTTATCCTTACAGGACTGGCCTTGCTGCTCTCATTTCAGGAGGCTGAGGCGCAGAACATTAAAAGCCTGATCAGAAAAAAGATCATGGAAGACCAACTGGAAGCACAGGCCAAAAGGGACAGCGCCCGGGCTGTAGAAGAGGGGCGGGAACCAGAAAAGTCACCCACCACCATGGAAGAGGTCTACCTGGAGGCTTTTGGACTCAGCGGTGATGTGGATTATGAGTCCAGTTACAGTTTTGATGCCTTTATCCGTATGGAAGTAAAAGAATACAGGAGCAATAAGCAAGTGAAAGAGGAAATGGTATACGACTCCTACGTGAATAAAGGGAGTGTGGATTACGCCATGGTATTCAGCGACAGAGATGATCACACCACCGTCATTTTCGATTCAAAGAACAGCGCCATGTTAATGCTAACAGAGAGTGATGGAGAGAAAACAGGATTTGCCATGGGTATGGATCCTGAAGAGTTTGCCGAAGAGGTGGAAGAACAGGAAGAAGAATATGACTCCTCTCCCTACAAACCTTATAAGACAGGGAAAACGAAGACCATCCTCGGGTATTCTTGTGATGAATACCTGATGGATGATGAGGATGCGGAGGTTCACATGTGGGTTTCAGAAAAATTGGGAAAGCAGGTGCGAAAGGAGATACTTAACAATAAGCAAACCTTTGGGGCTGCTTTCTATCATGCTGCATACCTCAATGGAATGGTTCTGGAATATGATTTTCTGGATAAGCAGGAGGGTGAGAGGAGTGTCATGCAGGTTACCGATATCGACCTGAATCACTCTCACTCCATATCCACCAGAGGCTATACCATCATGTCCATGAAAGTTCCTCCTTCGGAAGAATAATGGATTTTAAGTCATTGCTGGCTAACTTTCCCTCCGCTGCTGAAAAGGAGTTCTTTGTCAGAGAGGTGGGACAATCTGAAAAGCACTTTTGTACACTCCTGGATCTTACCCTATATGAAAAAGATCCTGTGGCATGGAGGGCTTGCTGGGTGCTCGACGGCAGCGATGAGCAATACCCAGGGCTGGCATCCCCACATATTTCAAAGATCGTTCAAAGGCTTCCTGAGCTAACATCCATGGGTGTATTACGAAGCTTGCTCAGGCTGTTGTGCCGTTATGAGATCCCGGAGGATGATCAGGGATTGCTCATTGACCTATGTTTCAAGTATATGGTTTCGGAAATCTACCCAGTGGCTGTAAAGGTTCATGCCATGATGATCGTTTATAATCATGTGCTTCTCTACCCTGAATTGAAAGATGAACTCATTACGGTAATCGAGGATCAGGGACCCAATAACAGTGTGGGATTTAAAACCCGCGGAAGGCAGATCATCAAGAAACTGGAGAAGATATAGCCCGAAGAATTATCTTTAGGGCATCAAATGTTAGTTTCGCCCAACTTTGGTTCTACCAGCCAAGCTGTGAGGATCATCAATGCATATCAGTGGAGATCTATTTTATCCTCTATAAACCGGCGGTGCCGGGAAATGTGGGGGCTGCTGCCCGCGCCCTGAAGACCATGGGATTTAGTCATCTTAGACTGATCGATCCCTGTGATCATCTGAGCGAAGAAGCGCTAACCCTGGCACATGGTTCTCACGATATCCTGAAATCAGCCGAGCTGTTTGAGGATTTTGAATCTGCCGTTGCCGATCTCGACCTGGTGGTCTGTACCACAGCCAAGGAACGATCCGCAAAACATGACTACTACTCCAGTCGAGAATTCGGAGATTACCTCAACAACAAGAAGGAGCAATTGGAAAAGGTCGGGATCCTATTTGGCACAGAGGAGAGCGGTCTTCCTAACCAGCTCATTCTGCAGTCAGATCTGGCCATGAGCATCCCCATGGCTGGAAGCTATCCCTCCCTCAACCTGGCACAGTCGGTGATGGTCTCTGCCTATGAACTTTCATTTCTCAACCTGCTCGAGAAGCCCGGACAAAGCCTCTCCAAATCGGGTGAAGGATTTGGCCAGCTGAAGCGTGAAACCAGACAGCTCTTGATCGACGCAGGTATCCCGGAAGGGGGTCCCCTGTTTCATCGCATCCTGGAACGAATGGCCACGGTAGGAGCCAACGACATACCCCTCTTCCTTTCGGTGATCAAACGGATTAACAACAGGTCAAAGTGAACACAGCCTCTCTTATCTGGATAAACAAACTCGCTCACAGCAGAGCTGCCCCTAATTTTACAAATGGGCTGGTATCAAATCTATTGGTTCAAATAGCAATATTATATTTATTTTTGTGGATTCCACGGCCTCATATGTAATTCCAAAACGGTTTTCGAAGACAAATTTGGGGAATAGAGGTTCATGGGATTATTAGAGGAAACAACTGCAATTATCTGATCCAAATAGAACATCCTTGCTTATAAGCTCTCTTCATCATACAATTATTCTAACAAAAAGGAGAGCATGGCTGATTCTCCTCACCTACCTGATCCTATCCGGGGGCCTGTTTGGACAAGCGAGCAACTTGGTTTTAAATCCCTCCTTTGAACAGAAGGTGGATTTCCAAAACAATACCCCGACAACCGGTTGGAGCAAATGTCTAAAAAATGACACCCCAGACTACATAGAATTCTCTGCCAGAGGTAAACCTGAGTTTTACTACCGGAAGTATATAGGAGGCCTTCTCCCCTATGACGGGAATGCGTATGCAGGCATTTTCTGTTACCGGACAAATCCCCTGAGGGGAATTGATAATATCCGTGAGTTTATACAGGCGCCACTGGTGCAACCTTTGCAAAAAGACACCCTTTACCTGGTAAGTCTTTATGTGGCTCTCGATCCTGAATCCACCACAGCTATAAACAACTTTAATGTCTATTTCGGGAAGGAACCGGTGGCCCTGAAGAAGGAAAAACAGATGTTCGTATTACATCCACAGATCCGGTTCCGTCAAATGATACTTGATTCCCTTTCATGGATGAGGCTTGAGACAACTTACAAGGCCAGAGGACAAGAAACCCAGATTATTCTGGGCAACTTTTCAACGGACAATTCCCTGCGAAAAAAGAATGTGTATCATATGAGCAGTATGTTGGAAAAATGGAACATGCATGAACTGGAACGTGCTGCCTATTATTACATTGACATGGTCAGTGTTGTAAAAATCTCCGATCTCCCAACTACCGTTCCCGGATCGGTTGAAATCGTCATACTTGATGAGATAGAGCCAGATCCGGCACCCAAACCAACATTCATCGACATAGAAAAAGTACAACCCGATACTTCTGTTGTGCTAAATAATATTTTCTTTGAATTTGATAAAGCTGAATTATTGCCCGCATCATTCATGGAACTCGATCACCTGTTTGAACAACTGGTTAGTTATTCCGATCTTTCAATCGTCATTGAGGGCCATACCGACAATATGGGAACATTTGAATACAACATGCAACTATCATTATTGAGGGCACAGTCTGTAGTAAAATACCTCATGGATAAGGGTCTATCGTCAGACAGAATCCATTTCGAGGGATATGGCTATACCCGACCCCTGTCTGACAACAGGACTGAGACAGGCAGGCAATTAAACAGAAGAGTAGCCTTCAGGATTAAAGAAATTTTATAAATCCCCCCAACAATTAGTGAGACAACGAATCAGTATCATCATCATTGGAACCTTTCTCCTTGTCGGGACTTTTGAAGCAAAAGGGCAAACCAATTACATTTACCGGCACCACCAACTCCATCAGGTCTTTATAAATCCCGCTACTGCTGGCAGCGAGTTCTTCCCAGTGGCAGCCCTCTCCTATCAGAAACAGTGGTTGGGAATGAATCAGTCTCCAAGCACCATACTGGCCAGTACCAGTCTGCGGATAGGCAATTTCGACTTCTACAATCCTAAAATGTTCATCAATAAGAGCAGCTTGAAAACTGCTGAACGTGTTGGCATGGGGCTGGGTCTTTATTCCGATAAGAATGGCCCCCAGATAACCCGTGGTGCAAATTTGGCTTACACCTATCACCTGATTCTTAATCAATCCCGGTTATCATTTGGTCTCTCAGGTAACATAGAGCAATTCATTCTGAATGGATCCGGATGGGATCCCATTGATCCGGGTGATCCCCTGATCGAAAACACAAGGGACTCCTATTATTCCTTCAATTCAAGTTTCGGGGTCTATTATTACAGTCCCACCTACTTTGCAGGGCTATCGGCTACCCACCTTATTCCCCAGGAAAACAAGATGAATCCTGCTGAACAGGTCAAACAGGATTTCATTCTTCATACAGGGTATCTCTTTTTCAATATGGAGACCATTAAGTTTGAACCTTCCCTGAACCTGAGGTACCTCGACTACGAAACATTTGAATTTGATATTCAGGCCAAGGTCTACCTGAATCACATTCACTGGATTGCCCTTTCCTATCGCTCCTATAATGCTATTGCATTTTCGGGTGGTATGAAAGTGAAGCGATTTTACCTGGCATACTACCACGAAACCTATATGTCACCAGTAGTAAAATACAGTGCAGGCTCACATGGTGTCCATATAGGTATGAACCTTGGCATACGTCGCCTGGAGGGATTTTAATGATATAAGGGTCAAATTGATCGGAAAATATGAAGTATTTACTACCTGTCGTTTTTATCTTGCTGCTTACAAACATTAGTGCACAATACCTGGATAATCCCTCCTTTGAGGGGCCCGTTGGTATTGGTATCACACCTCCTGGATGGCAATCCTTTGATGCCTTTAGCACACCAGACACCGAACCGTTGAATTGCGATAATTTCAATGCATCTCACGGAGAAACCTACATTACCCTGATTGCCCGCGGATCGGACAGTTCCAATCCCATGTCCATTGAAAACTGTCAGGCCCAACTGCTAGAATCTCTTCAGCCTGGAGAGTGCTATTCACTCTCCATGGATCTGGCTTCCAGGGATGATCTTGGCCACTATGTATTTGGAGAAGGTTTTCACAAATACACTGCATCTACCCAATTAAAGGTGTATGGAAGCACTAATGCCGAAGAGAAAGGAGATCTATTATTTGAATCGGAACCAATAACAAACACGCAATGGGAAACAACTTCTTTCTCATTGAAACCCAACACAGAGATCGCATTTATCCTTTTCGAAGTTGCCCTTGAGCAAAACAGCATTGAAAACGGAAACATCCTGCTAGACCACCTGGTCATCGAGTCCAGCAAAGTATCCAGGGTAATGCTAAATGATACACTGACCATATCGGACCTTCCCTATACCCTTGTGGCAAGTGAAGCCAATTCCTATTCCTGGTCAGAAAATCCCGGACTCTCATGCTACGATTGTCGTTCCCCCAAGGTGACCAGTACTGCTTCTGCTACGTACACTTGTACCATAATCTCCTCTACAACCGGCTGTCCCGAAGATGAAGTATTCAAACTGACCATCTCAGACAGCCCGGAACCACCTTCAGGAGCATTTAAAATACCCAATGTTTTTACCCCCAACGGGGACAATTTTAATGATCTTTTTAAAATCACAGGGCTGCCGCCTCTCAGTTCCCTGTTGGTATTTGACAGGTCCGGGTTGGAGGTCTTTCGCAGCGAAGAGTATAATAATGATTGGGATGGGACTGACCTACAAGGAAACCCTTTGCCTGAAGGAACTTACTGGTACGTCTTGATCACCCCCGGATTCTCGAACAAACATAAAGGTAACATATATCTTAAAAGGGAATGATGGACAAAACTATATGGATTGTAGCTGTAATGCTAATCAACTTGATATCATCTTCAACTGCACAGGAGATCGATCTCGAAGATGAACAGATAGCATTTTACCCCCTGGCCGGGAATGCATTAAATCAGGTGGAGGATAATAACCACGGGATCGAAACAAATGTTACCTACGCTGAAGACCGGTTTGGTAATCCGGGCGGATGTTGTTATCTGTCGGGCAACAATAGTTTTATTACAATTCCACACACAGAGGAGCTTAACTGGGATGCCCGCACGGAGAGTTATTCCATCGTTTTCTGGTTCAAGTCAGATGATCCTTTGAGTGGTGAAACATCAGGCCGCCGGATTCTTACCAAATGGAGTGAATATCCCCATCTCGATCCCTACCCGTTTAGCTTCCAGGTTGGTAAAACACAAATTATTGTGGCTATCAGAGAACAAAATACTCCCTCTGTATTTGTCACCTGTGAAAATGTTTTTGACAACCAATGGCATATGATAGCTATGATATATGATCATTCAATCCAGATGCTTTCGGTTTACCTGGATAATCAACTGATAGACTCAGAAAATGCTAATCTTACGAAAACAACATCCAATTCCGTAGACATTCTCATTGGTAAATTGCCCGTAATTGATCTGTATTATAAAGGCGCTTTCGACGACCTCTATTTCTATAATAGAGCCCTTAATCTGTGTGAGGTGGAAGCTCTCTATACAGGTGATCTTTTGTATGAACGCTAACAAACAGATTTTACGGAATATGTAGAAAAGGATATTCCTCCTATTTGTTTACATGATTTACCATGCAATCCGGTTATAATCATCACCATGCTTCCCAATCAGGTATTCAATGTGCGAGATATCCTCCGGACTACCAAGCACCAGTGAAGGAGGCATCTCCCCTTTAGAGCTCTTGTAGGCCTCCATTAGCGTTACCATCTCAGCCACCTTCTCCGGCTTCTCAAAGTAAAGGTTCTCCCTTTCTCCCGGATCGCTCTTCAAATTAAACAACAGGGTGTCGTGGGGAGGTACCCCTTTCACCCAATTGTTACCGTGATACCCCCTGTATGGCAGCTTCAATTTCCACTCTCCGTTCCGGTAGCACTGAAGCTCTCCTCCATCGTAATAGAGAAACTCCTTTCCAGCACGAATTCCGCTTCCATCCAGCACCTTCAGTATACTCTCCCCGTCATACTCCCGATCATCCGGCAAGGATGCCCCGGTAATCTCTGCAAAGGTGGGGAACCAATCCATCATGAGGGCCATATCGTCATAGACTGATCCGGCCTCTATCACATCAGGCCAAAGGGCCAGAGTAGGTACACGTTGTCCCCCTTCGAAGGTATATTGCTTACCTTCCCTCAGGATCCCTGCACTACCTCCATGTTCATGCATGGCCAACCACGGACCATTGTCGCTGGAAAAAACCACCAGGGTATTATGAAGTACCCCATGCTCTTCAAGCTTACCCAGAACCTCCCCCACACTCCAATCGATCTCCTCAATTACATCGGTGTAGATTCCCTTTCCGGAGCGGCCATCAAATTCGGGTGAAGCATAGATGGGCACATGGGGCATGGAATGAGCAAAATATAAGTAAAAGGGGCCCTCGGCATGTCTTTCGATAAAGTCACATGCCTTCTCGGTATACGTTTTTGTGGTGTAATGCTGATCCACGTGAAAATCGACCACTTCGTTGCCTTCCAAGTAGACTGCACTACGCATATCGTTGCTATAGGGAATCCCGAAGTACTCATCGAATCCGCGTTGAAGAGGCAGAAACTTCAGCATATGTCCCAGGTGCCATTTCCCTATTACTCCGGTGGAATACCCTTTAGATTTCAGCAGATTGGCGGTCGTGATCTCCTCAACGGGCATTCCTGTGAATGATCGGGGAAAGAAAACGCCGTTGATCCCCATTCTTTGCGGAATTCTGCCTGTGAGCAAAGCAGCCCTTGAGGGTGAGCAGACAGGAGAAGCTGAATAGAACTCGGTGAATTTCATTCCTTCATCTGCCATCAGGTCAATGCTTGGAGTCCGTATTTCGGTATTTCCGAAACAGCCCAGGTCACCATATCCCAGGTCGTCGCAATAGATCACAACGATGTTGGGAAGAGGTCCATTTTCAGTTGACTGTGTGGATGTATCACAAGCAGTTACAGACACCAAAAGTGTCGTCAGGATACAGTACGTGAAGTTTTTCATGGTAGTGTAATTATATTTTGTGTAATTCTTTCCCGGCAGTCTATATGATCATTTTGAAAATCCAATCTGATCCAGGATTACAGCTCCCTTCTTTTCGCTATCAAATTCAAAACTTATGGATCTGATCTCCGATGCGGTGATTCTATTTCTCCTTTCATCCATAAAAGCATCCAGAGGAATTAAAACATACTGAAGAATGACTTCTGATTCGGGATCATCCCAGAACAGCTTCGATTTAAACACCTCTGGTTTGACAGGGGGCTGGATTTTCTGATAGTCACTCACTTTTATACGAAATTCAGCTCCTCCCATATCGGTAAGGGTAATGGTGAAATCCACCGGCAGAGGCTCTTCCTCTTCCTCTTTCCCGTCATCTCTATCCCTTTCGTCCTTCCTTTTTGCCTTATCTTGCTCTTTTTTCTTATTCCCGATGGAGCTGTCCACTGTAGTGGTATCCTTCCGTTCCCCCGGATCGGTTTGAGCATCTGCAGCCAGGAAATTCAGATATCGAAAATTACCTATTTTCTCCGAAGCAGAAGTATCAAGAAAAATCCGGTAGTAACCCGGAATTGAATCGCTCTCGTTGTTCCATCCCAGGAATACTCCATTGTTTCGGAGGTTGCCCCACTTTTTAGGGATCTTTCCCTCTTTCCATAAGGCCAGATCTTTCCCCACCAGTGAATCAATACATAGCGTACCGGTGGTCAGATCCAGGTCCTCTTCATATTCACACAGAATAACGGCAGATGATTCATGGAACTGGTTCAGGTATACCAGTTCAGGCAACCATTGGGAACCGCTCCTGTAATCCCTGAACAAAGGAAGATAACCTCCACCGGGATCAACGCTCTCCTTCACAAAAGCAGTCAGGTAGACCAGAGCCGCCTTTTCTTGCTGTTCTTCCGGAATAATGGCCTTTCGATTCAACAACATTTTATTGGGATACCCTATATCAAACAGGCCCCAGCTCCTGTTGAACTGTCCGTGGTTAGCTCCGTGGATATACAGACCTGATGCAAAATGATAGCTGGAATCACTGAACTGAACCCTTCTCATGATGCGCAATCCATCAAATGATCGCATATCAGCGTCCAATGAACCGTGAATGGTAAAGTAATTGATATCTTCTAACGGAGTTACCTTCCCTGCAGGCATGTATTGTCCATCCACCGGAGCGATAGATGCCACACCCTTTATTCCAAATCCAAACTCAAATGTCTCATCTGCATTATCCGGGTAAAATGGAAGCCTGTTAAAACCGGAAGCAATGCAAACTGCTTCTCCCCCTCTGGAATGACCTATCAACACTACCCGATCCAGATCTGCCTTGCCATAAAAGAAAGAGGAATCGCAACTGTTCCAACATTGCCATTGTTCAAGATGTTTCAATAACAACCAGCCCCTGCAATCATTTTCTGTCTCCAAACCACTTATAAAATCTGACCAGGCCCCGTTCAGGAAGTTTTCATCTACTGAAACAGCAATGATCCCATGGGATGCAAAATGTCGTCCCAGGTAATCATATCCGGGATCGGAAAAATCCCTGGCCAGGTGATTCCCGTGAACCATAAGCACCAGCGGGAAAGGACCTTCCCCCACCGGGAACCAAACCCTTCCATTCAGTGCAAGAGAATCGGCAGTCATCTTCCAGTAGTGGGTTCTCAATTTTCCAGACAGCTTCTCCCAGCCATCCAGGAAATTGCTTCCATCTACCATCGGAGTGATTACAGTAACTTTTTCTCCAAATTCCGGACGGCGATCCTTTCCCCAACCGTAGGTCATTGAATCGATCCTGAAGGCTCCCGGAAGGGAGGGATCTTCCGCCTCCATAGCTGACGGATGGAACTTTGCCTCCATAGACCACGCTTTGACCTCATCTGGCATCTTTCCGGGATAAAGCAGATACCACCAGCCAAACGTGAAGAGGCCCAATCCCACAACCAGGAATACCAGGGTCAGTATTCTCCGTACCCGGGACAAAGGAACCCAGCGGCCTCCTGTCAGGTTATAGATCCCGGCACCCAGAAACGAGCCTGTCAAGAGAAGAAACAGGGCAATAATTAATAATCCCTTTACAGGGAACCTAAATAAAGTGAACACAAAAAAGATGGCACCAAAAATGATCCAGTTTACACGAGGGGGGATCTGCGCCAGAGCTACTAATCCCAGTCTAACACCGAGCCCATAAAGAAGAGGCAATCCCAGGAAAAAGATCACCGCGCCCAGGTAAATACCTATGTGCAGAACACCTGCATAATCGATCCATAAGCCTATAAGCAACAGACCTATAATGATCAATATTCCGTATGTCGCCCATTTCCAGTGTCCAGGTGTTAATACACAAACTTCAAGAACCCATTTTCTAAAACGGGTCAGCACATTTTTTATGCGTCCCGATACTGCTGTAATAGATTTTCGAATGATCCCCATGGTTAAAGCTCTCAAGTTAGTAATTCGGGGCCAAACAATCTTTCGGATCGAACGAGAACTTGTATTTTTGATGGGAATGGAAACGTCAGATCAGAAATATCTTCGTTCACTCATTGCACAGGGAGAACATCAGGAACTCGATTTCAAGTTCGAGATCAGTGATGCCCGGAAGATTGCCCGGACGCTATCGGCATTTTCCAATACGGATGGAGGTAAACTTCTGATCGGTGTGAAGGATAACGGACGTATTAGTGGGATCCGGTCTGATGAAGAGTTCTACATGGTCGAATCGGCCGCTTCGCTATACTGCAAACCGGAAGTACATTTTAAAAGCAGAAACTACACCATTGAAGGTAAGCAGGTCCTGGAGATCTTCATTCCACCAGTAGAGGACAAGCCGGTATATGCCAGGGATGAAGAGAACCGCTGGATGGCATACAAACGAGTGGCTGATCAGAACATACTGGCAGGTATCATCCAGTTACAGCTGTGGAAAGAGGAGAAAAAATCCAGGGGAAAGCTGATTGAGTTTACACGGAAGGAGGATTTCCTGCTGGATTATCTGGAAAAGGCCCCGGGTAATACACTTTCAAAGATCCAGAGGGATACAGGATTTTATCGGAAAGAGCTGGTAGCGCTCATCACTAAACTGGTGCTTTTTGATGTAGTGGAGATGCGTTATAGTGAAGGAGCGAGCAGATTCTGGCTCAGGGAAACTCCCGGGGAAGATTGAAGATTTTCAGGTGGTAGCGGAACCGCAAAGAAACTCTATTAAACACCAAGAAACTCTATTAAATATACTCCAGTAACGAGTCAAAAATAGCCTTACCATCTCCGTTTTCTCCACGGGAAAAGACTGCCCGTTCAGGTTGCGGGATCATCCCGAAGACCGTTTTCTTACTGTTGCACACACCGGCTATATTGTCTACCGATCCGGTGAAGTTGATCTCCTCCGAAATCCTGGCATTCTCATCGCAATAACGAAAAAGTATCTGTTCCTGATGCCGCATCTGCACCAGGATCTCCTCCTTGGCAGCGTACCTTCCATACCCTGTGGCGATAGGGATGCTGTAGGCCCGATCGTTAGAGAGCTTGCTGGTAACTGCGGTGTAGTCGTTATCAGGTTTTATGTAAGTATTGCGACAGATGAAGCGTTGGGATTTATTCATTCTCAACGTTCCGGGAACCAAACCCGTTTCGCAAAGTACCCTGAATCCGTTTCCAATACCTATAAGAATCTTTCCTCGTTCTACAAAATCGATCATGGAATCGATCACCGGGGACTCTTTGATACATTTTGAGGAGTTGGAGGAACCTTTACATGGGAATCCCCCTGGAATGATAAGGACATCGATGTCCATCAGGTTGGTTTCCCGGTTCCAGACCTGCTTGACACTCTTCCCATATACCTCCTTCAGAATCCTTGTCAGCTCCTTGTCGCCATGGGCCCCGGGAAATATGAGAATACCGAAGGTCATCGTTTTTGGGATTGAACCTTTAAAGATAACTACAAAAGGATTTTATCCAAATTTGAAGGTAATTATTAAATCGTTAGTTTTACGTATCTGTGTGCAACAGGCGCATAACTGCTTTATGGAGGTCGTTGGTAAGGACATACGGAGTTTTCAGGAAACTATTCGTGATCATTCCGAGTACGATTTTACTCAGTACTCCGTTACCTCCCTCCGCCGTCGGTTAACGCGCATCCTCCTGGAGTTTGAGATGAATATGGATGAGCTTACCGGGATGATCAAAAGTGATACAGATTTCCTGGAAACCATCGTTAAAAAGATTACCGTTCACACCACCGAACTGTTCAGGGATCCTGAGATCTGGAAGAAAATCAGAAAAGACCTGCTCCCTCCATTGAAGGATAAATCCTCCATTCATATCTGGCATCCGGGCTGTTCCACCGGACAAGAGATCTATTCCATGATGATGGTGCTGGAAGACCTGGGTATGTTGGAGAAGGCTCACATCTATGGAAGCGATATCAACTCAGATGTGATCGAGACTGCTCAAATGGGTGTTTACAAATATCACTTTAATCAGAGTTATCTGGAGAATTTCGACCGGGTCATGTTAAATGGAAATGGCGATCACTCCTGGAATCAGAGGAAGTATTGGAAAAAATATTTCCAAATCGATGAAACCCATGATGTGATTCAGATGAAAGATTATCTGCGCCTGAAACCGGTGTATAAGAAACTGGACCTGGTGAAAGATCCAAATCTCTTTTTAGTTAATTTCGATCTGATAGTTTGCAGGAATGTGATTATCTATTTTAATACCGATCTACAAAACAGAGTTTTCGACCTGTTTCATAGTAGCCTGAACGAACAGGGTATACTGTTGCTGGGTGTTCACGAATCGATTATGGGGCCTTTTTCCAAGCGGTTTATCAAAAAGGATCCCTTTTATTATAAGGCGCTGGTATGATTATCAGAATCTTCTCCATCCGTTCGAAACTCATTATGACTACAGTGGTCATTGTGTTATTGTTTATTACATTGGCGCTGATCTTCATCGATGCCTCACATCAAAATGATATCCGGGCAAAACTCACCCGGGAGCAATCGCTTCTGCACACCAAATTGAATACTTTTCATACCTCCTTTCAGCGATTGGTGCTGGATGATGAAAGCCATTTGACGGCTAACTGCATCAGTCAGATTCATGGCGTGGAGGAGCAGCTGAGGATTATACTCCAACTGGAGTTGGTTACCCATCTGGCTGACAAGGATCAAGTAGAGCAATTAGACCGGAAATCGAAGCAGATCATAACTTGTCTGGATAGATTCGCTGGGGAAATCAGGACAGCAACCGGATCAGATTCAGGCACGTGGATTCAGGCACGAACTGAATCTCAGATCCTTAGGGAATTAATTAACGAGCTGGATAACAGTTTAGTGGCTCTTAACCAAATCTCCCAGCGAAAGATCCGTGTGCAACTGGGCATCTCCATGGCCCTGGGAATTCTGCTGGCGACATCCCTGCTGGTCTTTTTTTCAGTGGGATTAGGTAACTAAAGTTTCCTAGTTTGTAATTGATTATATATCAACCTATTAAGGTTCTG
>CAZURA010000090.1:0-23007 GCA_964622985.1 uncultured Bacteroides sp.
TAATTAATGTTGTGACTTTCCATTTATCTGCGTCTGAAGAATTAATATTTCGTATATAATTAATAATGAGCTTGTTAGTGGGCTCTTTACTGAAAGGCCGGAAAAGGGAAAAATGTCACATAATCACGAAATATCACAACCCTGTAACATGCTGTTTTCGCGAAACGGGACACCCAAAAACATCAAAAAAGCATTAAAATAACATCAAAATCAGAGACCTATATTGCTGATTATCTTGAATTTAAAAAATCACGCGGAAAGGAGTGACGAAAACAGGAAGGGTGCAATTTCCAGTAACTGGAGTACCAGACAGATGGAAAAACTGATAAACAACGTAGTCTAAAGATTCAGAAAATATTTGAAGTTCTTGACCAGCAGGGCGGGCTGCTCTGCATGGACCCAGTGACCTGCGTTGGGAATGGTCACGATCTCTGCCACTGGAAAGAGGGATCGGATCAAAGCGTGGTCTTCGGCCCGGATGTATCCCGAGTTGGCCCCGCTGATGAACAATACAGGAAACCCGGTGATCCCGCTCACTGGTATGTTCCCCTCCTCTTCCAGTCCCTCAAATATCTTATCCAGGTTTTCACTGATCGCCTTCAGGTTTATCCTCCAACTGAAATCCCCCTCTTTATCCCGCCGGACATTCTTTAACAAAAAACTCCTCACACGTTCCGAACCGATATGTGGACTGAGCGCACGGTCTATCTCCTCCCTGGTACTCATTGTTGAAAGGTCCAGGGACAACATGGCATCGATCATACTGGCATGGCTAGGGGCAGATCTATGCGTAAGCTCCAGATGACGGTAAGCTTTCGGGGCAATATCCACGGAGATCAATGATTGAACCCGTTCAGGCCACATAGCAGCGAAATGCATGATGGTTTTGCCTCCCATGGAGTGCCCGATCAACACCGCATTTTCGATCTCATGAGCATCCATAAACTCCCTGAGATCCTCACGCATGGAAGGGTAGTCGTGAACAGATGAGTGGGTGGACTGACCATGATTCCTCTGATCCACCACATACACCTCAAATCCTTCGGCAAGCTCCCGGGCAATGGAGACCCAGTTATCACCCGAGCCATAAAGTCCGTGTACAATCACCAGCGGCGGTCCCGCTTCCCCATATTTCCGGTAAAAAAGGTCCATGGAAAGCCTCAGAGCTCTTAGCCCGTTTTTTCACCCTCCATGTACCTGGCTGAGAGTTCAGCCACCAACTCCCTGATGGTATCAAACGCTTTGGTGGTTTCCTCGGTAATGGGAGTCTTTTTCAGCTTCAGGATCAATAACCCATACAATCCGTTGAGTGCCACCTGGATATCGTTCTCATTTCTGTGACCCGAACGCATTCGCAACGCCTCCAGGTGTGCTTTTGCCCTGTTAAATGCCTCCATATAACCGGAATCGATCCCCTGGTTCAGGATCTGAGAGTGCATTTCCTGTAACTGTTCCACTGTGTTAACCAGAATATTCAGATGCCCCTTCTCGTCTTTCTGTTCATCATGCATCATGGCAATGAGCGATTTGTACCACTCCCGCATCTCCCTCTTTACGTCATAGGGCACATCAAATTTGCTGATCAGGCTTTGCTCTATGCTATCCAGGTTGAGGCCGTTGGCACGGATCATATCTTCCACCTGATACATATATAAGATGTATTCTGCAATGTTCTCGTGTCTTTTCTGTTGAGCAATTATCATGTCTAATTGTGGTCTTAAGCGTATTGGAAAATTGAAAGCCTATAGATCGTTCAATCGCGGAGCTGGCGCAGATACATCTGGATGGTATTCTGGAGGCCAAAATAGAGTGCATCGGCGATTAGGGCGTGACCAATGGAGACCTCCTTGAGCCAGGGTATGCTGAGCTTTATGTGACGCAGGTTGTCGAGGTTCAGATCGTGACCCGCATTGAGTTCCAATCCCACCTCCCTGGCCACCTCGGCCGCTGTAACAAAAGGTTTTACTGCCGCATCGGGATCCTTGGGAAAGTTTGTGGCGTATGGCTCTGTATAAAGCTCCACTCTGTTTGTGCCCACTTTGGCCGCTCCCTCGATGAATTCCGGTTCAGTTCCCACGAAAATGGAAGTCCGTATCCCGTGTTTCTGAAACTCTTTGATCACCTCCACCAGGAAATCATGGTTTTTGAGTGTATCCCACCCTTCGGATGAGGTAATGGCCTCGGGCGGATCGGGCACCAGGGTCACCTGGTCAGGTTTTACCCCTGTTACCAGTCGCACAAAGGATTCCGAAGGGTAGCCTTCGATATTGAATTCAGTAGTTACCAGTGGCTTGAGTAACTCCACATCACTGTATCGGATGTGGCGTTCATCTGGCCTGGGGTGGACAGTGATCCCCTGCGCCCCGAATTGCTCACAATCCACTGCCGTCTTCTGCACATCAGGAATGTTCCCTCCACGGGCGTTCCGCAACGTGGCTATCTTATTGATATTTACACTGAGTTTGGTCAAGATCGAAGTATTAACTTACTATGAGGATGCAAATTTACAGTTAAAGTTCAATTTCCAATAATTCTGCTCCTAAACTATGCAGTGCATCCTCAATCTTCTTTGTTTGCTTACTACTGGGTTTTTTAATACCAGATGCATATTGACTGATTAAGCTTTGATTCATTCCAGTAAGCCTTGAAATACCAGCTTTTGTTAATATTCCGGAGAACCAGTCAAACAATGAAGCAATGTCCATCTTAAATACCAATTCATACTCTTCACGAAACGAATCTGGGATAGTCTGTCCTACTAAATTCATCCCATTAAGATGAAATTCGACAGATTCTTTGATTCTTTCTTTAATATGTGTAACTGTTTTTCCCGTTGATACACAACCAGGAAGACTCGGTAGATACGCTGAATATCCACTACCTGTCTTTTCCAGTATAACAGTGTTTTTCATAATTGAGCTATTTGGATTCTCTCTTCAGATTTATTTTCGCTTGTCATTTGTAATAAAAGTATTACTTTATTTCTAATAAAAGTAATATTTTTAATACTTTACGATGATCTAATAGAAATTTCCAGATGTCCGTACTGGCATTAATGAAATAACTCAACCGATTATCAGCTCCTGCAGACTGCGTTTGGGCACGTGGTGAATACCCTGTTCATCCCGCCAGTATTTGATATCTCCATCCACTACCTCGTTGAGCACTACCTCCTCGGCAGGTTTGCCCAGAGCCAGTACCTGAATAATCTTATATCTGTCGGGAATACTGAGGATGGCGCGTAGCTTCTCACGCTGCACGGAGCCGATAATGCAACCACCGAATCCCTGTTCCACTGCAGTCAGCAACATACTCTGAGCAGCAATTCCATCATCACACCACCAGTCCTTAGCCAGCTCCAGGTCACCCAGTTGAACAATATAAGCTGCAGGCCGCTCCCCTTCATCAGGTCCCGGCCACTCTTTCAGGTACCCCGCCCAGGCCAGGGTGGGAAAGATCCTTTCACAATCAGCTGCTTTATTGAACAACATATACTTGAGAGGCTGCATGTTCCTGGCAGATCCGGAAATTCGTGCCGCATCCACCATTTCTCGCAGCACCTCCACAGGAACCGGAACATCCTGATGAAACCTGCGGTAAGAACGGTTTTTGAGAAGGAGGTCTTTTAACATAATGGATATCGTTAGTGTTTCAAGTCTTGACCTGGGCACTGAGAACTAGACACTAGGCACTGAGCACTGAGAACTAAGCACTGAGCATAGAGTGCTGAGCACTAGGAACTGAGCACTACTTATTGTTATACACATTCATCGTCCTCTCCAGTCCGATCACTCCAAAGGACTTGATGATTTCGCCAGCCATCTCGATGCGTTCCGGGAGTTTCTTCTCCTGCTCTTCACTCCATCCGCTCAGCACATAATCGACCTGCTGGCCGCGGCCGAAGTCATCTCCGATACCAAATCGTAAACGGGCATAGCTTGTAGTACCTAAAATAGCTTGTATGTGATTCAGTCCGTTGTGGCCGGCATCGCCCCCCTTTGCCCTGAGTCGCAGCGTTCCGAATGGCAGAGCTATGTCGTCTACTACCACCAGCAGATTCTCCACCGGAAGTTTGAGCTTTTTAAGCCAGTATCGTACTGAATTGCCGCTTAGGTTCATGAAGGTGGAAGGTTTAAGGAGCCAGTAAGTACGGGCACGGTATTTCATTTCACCGACAAAACCGTAGCGCTTGTCCTTAAACGAAACATTGGATGCCCCGGCCAGGGCATCCAATGTATCAAATCCAATATTATGACGCGTATGCGCGTAGTCTGGTCCTATGTTTCCTAATCCTGCTACCAGGTACTTCATAAGACTCAGCAGGTGTTACCCTTCTGCTCCTGATTCCTCACCAGATTCACCTTCTGCGGCAGGTCCTTCAGCTCCTTCTTCAGCTTCCGCTTCTTCACCCTCTTCAACTTCTGCTTCAGGTTCAATGAGTTCCATACCCTTCATACTTACACGTGAGGATACGACCGCATAGATCATGGAACGTGCCGGATCAAGGATCTCCAGATTTTCATAAGAAAGGTCCCCAATCTTGATCACATCACCAATCTCCACATCATTGATATCAATATCAAGTGTATCGGGCAGGTCTTTTATCAAACCTCGCACTTTCAGTACACGCCTTCTCTGACGAGGCTTCCCTCCATTCTTGATACCAATGGCTGCTCCTACCAGGTTGATGGGAATCTCCATAGTTACCGGCTTGTCGTCAGACACCTCAACAAAATCGATGTGATTCAGCTTGTCAGTGACAGGGTGAAACTGAAGCTCCTGCATAACTGCATTGTGCTTCTGGCCATTGATGGAAAGCTCAATGATAAATGCATTGGGCGTATAAACTACGTGTCTGAAGTCATTTTCATGTGCATGGAAATGGATCACTTCAGCTCCTCCATACATGACACAGGGAACGTGGTCTGCTTTTCTTAGCTCGCGGGTAGATTTTTTACCCAGTTCGGAGCGCGATTCTGCGCTAATAGAAATTGTTTTCATTTTGTTGTGCTACTCAGAATTAAATGGAACATTAATTCCCCATCACACTGTGGGAAAATTTGCCTTTGTGGCAAAACGGCTGCAAATGTAATGAATTAATTTAGAAATGTATCGCTGATGGACTTAAAATTATAGACCTTATCAATGACATCAGCAAAATGGTTCGCAACAGATAGTACTTTGATCTTTTCACTATCCCTTTTCAGGGGAATGGTGTCGGTAACGATCACCTCATCGATGGGTGATTGTTCGATCCTTTCATAAGCAGGTCCTGAAAGTACCGGGTGTGTGGCAACAACCCTCACGCTTTTGGCCCCTTCACTCTTCATCATACCTGAAGCAAAGGTGATGGTCCCTGCAGTATCGACCATATCATCCACAATCACAATATTCTTTCCCTCTATATCGCCAATGGCCTTGATCTCTTCCACTACATTGGGTTTCTTGCGAAGCTTGTAACAGATCACCATGCTCGCGTTTACAAATCTGGAGTAGGCATTGGCCCGTTTGGTCCCTCCCATATCGGGTGCGGCAATGGCCAGGTTATCCAGGTTAAGAGCTTTGATGTAAGGGACAAAGAGTGCAGATGCATATAGGTGATCAACCGGTACATCAAAGAATCCCTGAAGCTGATCGGCATGCAGATCCATGGTCATGATCCGGTCAACACCTGCAGCAGTCAGCAAGTTAGCTACCAGTTTTGCACCTATGGCCGACCTGGGACGATCCTTGCGGTCCTGGCGGGCAAATCCAAAATAAGGAATAACAGCCACCACCTTGTCGGCCGAAGCGCGCTTGGCAGCATCGATCATCATGAGCAATTCCATCAGGTTATCGCCCGGAGGAAAGGTAGACTGGATAATGAATACCGTACAGCCCCTCACACTCTCATCATACGCAGGTTGGAACTCTCCATCACTGAACTGGTACACGCTGGTACGCCCAAGTTCAACTCCGAAATTCTTTGCAATCTGTTCTGCCAGGTAGGTGGATGCTCTTCCTGAGAAGAATTTGATGGGTGTAATCTGCGTCATCCCTGTGATTTAGGTTATGTGGATCCTTCTGGCTGCAAAAGTAAGAATATTTATTCTGAACGGAGGGACACTCTTTACAATTTTTTACTATGGGGAATATCACTTGCGACAGCTGCAAAAGTGAACAATATGTTAAAAACAATGTTATTTAGAATAAACCCGGATAACCCTAACCGTAGATTGAATAATGGCAGATAATACCCCCACAGTTCTTTTGGTAGAGGATGATCATCAATTTGGAAACGAACTGAAAGACACCCTGGAATTCAAAAACTACCGGGTAGATTTGGAATCTCATGGCGACAAGGCCCTGATACTGTTTCAGGATTCAAAGTTTGATGTGATTATTATAGATGTGGTCATTCCGGGCCTGGGAGGACTTGATCTGGCCAAAGAGATCAGAAAAACCGATTATTCCACCCCCATCCTTTTCATGTCAGAAAAAGATGATGACAAAGAGAAGATCCAGGCTTTTTGTTCAGGAGGGGATGATTATATTGTAAAACCTTTCAGTGTTACAGAACTGTCTCTCAGAATCTATGCTCTCCTAAGAAGATCCAAACCTGCGCTCCTGGAGGATGAAATACCTGAAGTGCTCCAATTCGGATTGTACACATTTGACTACCCTAACCGTATGCTTTGCTCACCCACCAATCAGACCAACCTGACGAAGAAGGAGGCTGAAGTATTGCGTATGCTGGCCTCCAATGTGAATAATGTGGTGAAGAGGGAAAAAGTGCTGACCGATGTGTGGGGAGAGAACGATTATTTCATGGGCCGTAGCATGGATGTCTATATCGCCCGGTTAAGAAAAAAATTGAAGGAGGATAAAAACGTTTCCATCGTAAACGTGCACCGAATGGGATTTAAACTGGAAGTGAATGGACAAGTGTTGGATTAGTCAGTCTCTGACTCTTCCTGTGTCCCCTCTTCAATCAACACACTATCCTCAATCATCACTTCCTCGTCCTCAGCCAGACCATTCTCCACCAACCGGTCTTTATCACCAAACAGATGCGTTTGTCTGGATTTTTTATCCCACCCTTTCCTTGGAAGTTTACCCTGTTGGTTCTTTCGAAATTTAAAAGGTTGCATGCGGAGTTTTCTTTTTACTTTTACTTTTGTTTCAAAAATATTCATTTTCTATGAATTATCAAGGAAAGACCGTCTGGATCACAGGAGCCTCATCGGGGATAGGCGCTGAGCTGGCCAGGCAGTTTGCCGAAGAGGGTGCCCGGATAATCATCTCTTCTCATGAAGCCGAAGAGCTGGAAGAGGTAAGGAAAGGGCTTGAATCCGTATCGACCGATGTGCACTCTGTCGTATTCAATCTGGGATATCCGGAGGAGGTAAAGGCTACGGCAGAAAAAGTACTGAAGGAGTATGGAAAAGTGGATGTACTCATGAACAACGGAGGAATATCCACGCGTGCTGAAGCTGTGGAAACTCCCCTTGAGATCGATCGAAGAGTGATGGAAATTGACTATTTCTCCGGTGTGATCCTTACCAAAGCGGTGCTTCCCTCTATGATCGAGAACGGATACGGGCATATCGGTGTCACCAGCACCATCTCCGGGAAGTTCGGCTGGCCTTTGAGAAGTGCATACGCAGCTGCCAAACACGCCCTGTTTGGGTTTTATAAAAGCCTGTGGGCCGAGAACCATAAGAAGGGGATCCGGGTCACTATATTCAGCCCCGGCCGGGTGCGTACCAATATCTCCCTGCACGCCCTGGAAAAAGATGGCAACGAGCATGGCAAAATGGATCCGGGTCAGGCCAAAGGGATCTCTCCTGAGAAATGCGCCCGGAAAATGATCCGCGCCATGAAAAGAAATCGCAAGGATGTGCTTATCGGGGGAACGGAACTGATCATGGTCTGGATCCATAAGTATTGCAAACCGCTCTATTACAGGCTAGTGAATAGAATTTCAGCCACCTAGGTGTCGGTGATTGTGACCTATATTTATGCTGATCTTAATATGACAGTTTATGATAGTATCATATGATAATATCCCAGAAAGAGAAGAATGCCAAAAACCGTCAGAATAGATAAATACCTCTGGGCAGTGCGGGTTTTCAAAACCCGAACCCTGGCCACCGAAGCCTGTAAAAAGGGAAAGGTCACCGTGGATGACATGCCGGCCAAACCCTCCAGGACCGTATCGACCGGAGATGTGATCCAGGTGAAGAAGATGCCCTTGGTCTATTCCTACAAAGTACTGGATCCCATTGAAAAACGCGTGGGTGCCAAGATCGCTGACCAGTTTGTCGAAAACATCACACCTGAAGAGGAACTGCACAAACTGGAGATGCAGGACGATTTCTTTGTAAAGCGTGACCGGGGTGCCGGCCGTCCCACCAAAAAAGAACGGCGGTTACTGGACGATATCCGTGAGGATACTTAACCTGTTACTACCTCCTCAGTCAACTCCACAATCTCTTTCCTCAGGTTCACCAGCTCCCAGGCAGCAGGATCCTTACGCCGTAGCTGCCTCCTGAACCAGCTGCCACGTATCGTTTTCTTCCAGCGGAAGTACCAGTACAAGGCTGCTTTCCCGGCAGGTAACAATGAGACCATATAAGCTACCCAGATCCACCAGGATCCGGTAAAGATCCCTACCAACAGGGTCTGCAACAGGTGAATGATGGGGAATGTGATCATAATAGAGAGACCGGCCTTCACTGAGCTGTGAAATTGCCGATCCTTAATGTTTCGCACCAGTCGCACAGGTAGAAAATAGGAAAGCGCGTTGTTGATCAGTCCGTAAAAAAATAACGGAAATGTGATCAACAGAGTCAGGCACCTCCAAATGCTGCGCAAGAACCCATAACCTCTTTCACGTACCACCCACTCGCGGATCCCCAGATCACTGATGCCTCTCTGATAGGTCTCCACCTTTTTGGCCAGTTCCTTCATCGTTCCGGAGCCTGCTGATTCATCCCCCTTCTCTTCCCTCTCAATGGCTGCATCCAGGCGGGCGATCATCTCCTTGTCGGCCTTAAACCGGTCACTTAATTTGGATCCCTTGATACCCATGATCTCCCTCATCCGGGAGTTGAAGATCTCTCGTAATCCATGTACTGCCTCGTAATACTCATCCGTTCCAATATGGATCATCTGTGGTTGCAGATCCTCGATCAGCTGAGCTTTCACTGCATTGATCCCCCTGGCATTGTTCTCCTGGTACTGTTCCCAGTAGTCGGACATCTCAATGGGCTTGCCATAGTTGACAAACAGTGAGGTATGATGCTTCACATAATCGCCAAAATCGAGTCCCACAGGTAAGATTTTTACAAAAGGTGTTGCACCGGCTGACTCCTGTGCGGCAAAGGCGATCCGGAAGATTCCCTTCCCGAATGCCCGTAACTTCCGCTGGTGGCCATGGTTACCTTCTGGCATCACGCAGAGATAGTGGCGGTTCTTCAGCACACCCACACAAATATCGAAGATCTCCTGATTTTTAGCCAGCTCTGCTGCTCCGTCCCTCTGGCGAAATACAGGCAGGATCTTGAAGCTATTGAGCATAAATGTCAGGAATTTCTTGTTAAATATATCGGCCCGGGCCAGGAACACCATATCCTGAGGTGCGCTAAAAAGAACAATCAGTGCATCCATCAAGGCATTCTGGTGGTTGGGGGCTAAGATCACCGGTTCATCCCGTGGAATGTTCTTCAGACCCTTGACCTCCACCTTTCCATAATAGTGGAAAAAAAAGATCCGGGTATAATAATAGAATAGATAATAAACCAGGTTTCTCTTGTGGATACTGCGCTGTGCACCAGTTACATCAGTCTTAGTCATAGGGTTAAGTGGTTGCTAAGGAAAAACAAATATAGTTTTTTCTGAATAACAGTATTATGCGCTATCTTTGCTTCGCAATGGGAAAACAGAGGGAATTAGACAGAAAATGGATCTCCGGCATTCAGCAAATCGGGGTAGGTGTAAGGAATATCTATGAAGCGTGGAAGTGGTATATCCCCAACTTCGGAATGGATGTAAGGATGTTCGAGGAGAAGGCTACTGCCGAATACATGCTCCCGTATACCGACGGAGAACCCAGGGAGCGACATGCTGCACTGGCGATCAATATGCATGGAGGAGGCGGATTTGAGATCTGGCAACATACGGAGCGTACCCCTGTGGCCCCGGCCTTTGAATTAAAGGCAGGCGACCTGGGCATCTTCGCAGGCAAGATCAAATCGCACACAGTCCAGGTTGCGTATGAGCACCTAAGTGCCGAAGCTGAGATCCTCTCGGATATTACTAAGGATCCTACCGGAAGGGATAATTTCTATGTGAAGGATCCCTTCAACAACATCTGGCAGATTGTCGAGGAAGACACGATCTTCATGAAACAGGGCAAGAAGAGCACAGGAGGATCGTACGGCGCTATCATCGGTACCAGTCATCCCGAGCGTGCCATCAAACTTTACAGCGGAGTACTGGGATATGACATTGTGGTATACGACAAGGAAGGCACATTCGATGATCTGAAATCGATCCCCGGTGGTGAAGGAAAATTCAGAAGGATCCTTTTGAAGCACAGTGAAACCCGCAAAGGTCCGTTTTCCAGACTCTTCGGCCCAACGGAGATCGAACTGGTGCAGGTGCTGGATCGTAAACCCGAGAAGATCTTCAAGAACCGCATCTGGGGTGACCTGGGCTTTATCCATCTCTGTTTTGATGTACTGGGCATGAAAGCGCTAAAAGATGAGTGTGACCAGCAAGGATTTCCCTTTACAGTCGACTCCGACGTGCACCCCCAGGGCAAACCCTTCGATATGGGAGAAGCTGCCGGTCACTTTGCCTATGTAGAAGATCCGGACGGCACCCTGATTGAATTTGTGGAGACCCACAAAATCCCCCTCGTAAAAAAACTGGGGTGGTACATCAACCTCTGGAAACGCAAAGACGTCACCAAACCCCTCCCCGACTGGCTGCTGAGGAAGATCCGGTTTATGAAGGTGAAGCCGCATAAACTGCAGTAACCGGCGCTGAGAATTCCAGTACTTAATCCATTAACAAGTAAAACTAACTGTTTAGTTTAGCTGCGGAAAGTTTCCCTTTGTGAAACTTTTGCGTTATTTTTATATGAAAGTACATCGTAGTCAGATGCAGTTTTCAGTAGATGAATACTGGGACTTATGAAAACATTGAAATACACAAAGATTAAAACTGAGAAACAGTATGATCAATACTGCAGCATATTAGAAGATTTACTCCGCCAGGAAAATGATGACTTGCAAGATGAAATTGATTTACTAACGCTGCTGATTGAAACATGGGATGCAGAGCATCTGGCATTTCAAGAACATGACCCTGTAGAAGTGATCATAGCATTAATGGAAGAAAATTCTTTGAAGGCGAAAAACCTCGTGGAGATACTTGAATTATCGAAAGGAACTGTATCTAAAATACTGAATTATCGCAAAGGACTTTCAAAGGAAACTATTCGAAAACTATCCAAATACTTCAGAGTTTCTCAGGAGGCATTCAACAGACCTTACCGGTTAGTCACACAAGATCACAACCCATATCGGAATGCATCATAAGAACCGTTGACGGGAAAACTGTGCGTGTGGCTTTTCAGGCTCATCTTTTATGATATGTAGATCATATAGCAGGATAATTGAGCTATATTTGAATGTACACTGAGCTACAATAGGAGACACTCTCACATGACAGATTCTAAACGAATTACATTCTTGATTACATATCATAATGAAAGATCAGCTTGAGTATTTTGACTACAGAATAACGGATGATCCTGAGTTTTCTCAGAATATGTTTGGGATCCCTGCTGAATTACAGAGGGAGTTACCGGCACTTCATCATGATGCCCTTAAGGGTGGGGAGCGGATCATACGCAGGCTGAAAAAACTGATCGAACGATACCCGCACGTTCCTGTACTGAAAAACTATCTGAGCGTTGCATATCATAACAGCGGCATGAGGACAGAGGGATACAAGGTAAATCATCTGACGGTCAAAGAGCATCCGGAATATCTGTTTGGCAAACTCAATCTGGCCCATGAGTATTTCCAGAAGGAAGAATATGAGAAGATCCCCGAAATCCTGGGTCAACATATGGAGCTTAAGGAGCTTTATCAGGAAAGGGAGTGCTTTCACCTGGGTGAAGTGACCGGTTTCCTGAAGATTGCCATCATGTATTTCAGTACCATTGGCAACCTGGATGCAGCGGAAACAAGGTATGAGATCCTCGAGGAAATAGCAGAAGGTCACCCCGACACCGAAGCAGTATTTCCCTATCTGGTAAAAGCCCGTCTCGATGCAAGTGAAAAACGATGGGAAGAAGAACACAAAGAGAGGATCTCAGTAATACCGGATGGTTTCAGGCAACAACCTCAAACAGAATCACCTCCTGAATTTATACATCAGGAAATAGAGTGGTTGTATGAGAACGGTTTGAGAATTGAAAAGGAGAAACTGGAAACCATACTCTCCCTCCCAAGAGAAGAACTCATTCAGGATTTAGTTTCCGTATTGCATGATTCAATTGCCCGGTTCGAGTATTTCCAATACCTGGCAGATGAAGAAGGATGGCAGGAAGAGAGGATGAACTATGTTATCCATGCCATATTCCTGTTAGGAGAGCTCAGGGCCACCAATTGTTTAAATGAAGCACTGGAAACATTCTGTCAGAGCGAACCATTCATTGAATTCTGGTATGGTGACTTTTTAACAGGTGAGATCTGGGAGCCGATTTACCACCTTGGTGGAAATCAACTTGATGTATTAAAGGAGTTTGTTTTAACACCCGGAATTGATACATATGCCCGATCAACAGTATGCAAATGTGTAACCCAGATCGCACACCACCAGCCCAAACGAAGGAAAGAGATCATAACATGGTTTAATGACCTCTTCCTCAGACTGTCCGGAACAGGACTGGATCAGAATATCATAGACAGTGATTTTAATGGTCTTGCTGTTTGTGATGCCTTGAAACTTCAAGCTCCGGAGTTGCTTCCGGGGATCAGGGAACTGTATAATCTGGGTTATGTAGGCAAAGGGATCTGTGGTCCCTATGAAAGCGTTGAGCGGGATATGGACTCCTCCCCGAAAGCTTATCACAAGCTGGATTTGCTGAATATATACGACAGATATCATCATATTGTTACCACTTGGTCAGGTTACCTGGAGGAATCGGATGACGTAGCAGATGAAACAACAGATACTGACAGGGTGGGTGATCAGATGCCCTTCACAAATCCGAAAAAGACCGGCAGAAATGATCCTTGTCCGTGCGGAAGCGGCAAGAAATACAAAAAATGTTGTCTGGTAGTTTGAATTGTAAACCTAGAATTTCAGGACTCCTTCGGTGGGTTCCAGGAAAGCATTACATTCTTCCAGCTGCTGCTGCATGATCTGGATGTCTTCCCCGGTAATGGTTTCACTGAAATCATATGCACGCAACAACATCCGGATATAGGAGTCCGTATCCCCCTGCCTGGTCAGCTTTCGCAAAACACCCAGGTAATCATCCCTGTACACAGTAGGGATTATGATCTTTGACTGTCCCCGGGAAACAAGTTCAGCGTTCATCATGATCCTGGCTATCCTTCCATTCCCATCAAGAAAAGGGTGCACCTCACTGATAACGAACATCATATATGCAGCTCTTTTAAATGGGTGTCGTAAAGCCTGATAGAAATCATAGCTTTTAATCAGTGTACCTCTGACCAGAGTCATGTCCACAAAAGAATTATTTCCCGCCACATTGTTCCGATCTTTAAACAGACCCGGATTTTTATCAGTCCTGGCACTCATCAGAATCTTATGCCTGGCTTTAAGAATTGTAAGCAGCATATCACCTGACTCAGGAGTAACTGATAATCCCTGTTTACTCGATACAATTTTATAAGTCCCCAGAATATCGTGCGAATCACCTGATCTTACCGGAAGGGGTTGGTTGGTTTCTACTATTTGCATGGCCTCCTCTACAGCAAATTTCGTTCCTTCAATATAATTGGAAAAATAGCTCTCGAAGAAGGCAAAGTTCCTAAATGCCAGATTGGAAAAGTTATTCTCCGGGCGGTTTCTGAATTCTATCGACTTCAGGGTGCGGAAAAGCTCTTCGAATAGCTTGATGCGAGCCGGATCATAAGGAGTACCAAAAGCTCGAGCAGCAGCCAATGGAGAGGATAAAACATCTGCACTACGGGTAGCAAGTAATGCCCCGATAATCGATTCCAGAATAGAGAACTCCTTTTCAAATGCTAGTTTTGATGATATCTTCCGAGCTTTTTCCCTTATACGGCTTAATTCTTCTTCTCCGTGGATTCGGACAATTTGTTCAAGCTTCTCTTCTATTTCCGCGATAGTCAATGTTTTTGAGACGGGCCCAGGTCTCTTCGATGATTGCAGATTTTCCAGGAAAGCCCTGGACTGATGAGAGACATACAGATTCCCGAATAATGGATAATCTCCTTCAACGGGCCCGGGTCCTTCAAGAAACCGCAGTGTTATTCCCGGAAGCTCTATCTTCTTTGTGTATTTGTAAGTTAAAAACAGATGTCCTGCGCTGGTTGGCTTAAACTCGAATGCTGAACGATGAGTGAGCATTGCTCCCGGGTATAATTTCTCAATGATCTCCAAGAGATTTCTTCGGACAATCTCCTCCGCAGGATCAGCCAGATTAGATGAATATAACCGGGGAGAAATTTTCCGTACCTTGCCCGCCAGAACCAGTTTTGATATCTGCCTGCTCACCTTTTTTTCTGCAGATCCGAAAATGACCTCATTCAATGGTATGGGAGGATTTTTTTCCATTATTAGTTTATAATAGTACAAAAATGGGGATTATTTTCCAGAATAAAGCAAATCCTGGGGATTATTTTCCAGAATAACGAGAACTTTAAATTCCATTGAGGATCATTACACCTGAAAAAGTCAAATCAGAATTTGATTTTTCAGGTTTAAGTACTACATGAAATCCTGCCAACGTTACCGAATTCACACGATTTTCACCTAACTTTGGCCCCTCATATAACAGCATGAGGAAAGGGTATAAAATACAGCTCCGGTTTCGTGGGATCATCCGGCAGATCAGGCATCGCCAGCTGATCCTGGCCTTAAGTCTGGTCATTGGTTTATTGTCTGGCCTGGCAGCCATTTTGCTGAAGAACCTCACCCATTTTGTGGAGCACAGATCCAGATCGCTACTTTTCGGAAGCCTCTCCTCAGACATTCCATACATTTTTCCCTTATTGGGTATCTTCTTAACAGTCCTGTTTGTTAAATACCTGGTGAAACAGGATATCGGGCACGGAGTGAGTAAGATCCTCTTTGCCATCTCCAAACGAAAAGGACACTTAAAGTCCCACAACACCTACACCTCCATGATAGCCAGTTCACTCACCGTGGGACTGGGAGGATCGGTAGGACTGGAGGCACCTATCGTGCTCACCGGAGCATCCATCGGATCCAACATTGGCCGGTTTTTCCGGTTCAACTACAAATCGGTGGTACTGTTGGTAGGTTGTGGAGCTGCAGGGGCTATTGCCGGTATTTTCAAAGCGCCCATTGCCGCACTGGTCTTCGCATTCGAAGTCTTAATGCTCGACCTCACTACCTGGTCCATTGTGCCCCTTTTACTGGCCACTGTTACCGCCACCACAGTCTCCTATTTCCTGCTGGGAGAACAGGTGGTTTTCGCATTCACCATAAGCGAACCTTTTGTACTGAACCACCTGCCTTTCTACCTGCTGCTGGGAATATTCACCGGTCTGATCTCCCTCTATTTCACCCGGATGAACATGTGGGTGGAACACACCATGGGAAGGATCAACAAACAGTTTGTCAGAACACTTGTGGGGGGCACACTGGTGAGTGTACTTATTTTTGTGATGCCCCAACTGTTCGGAGAAGGGTATTCCACCCTTAAAACCTTGTTGACCGGTCACTCGTCCGAACTTTTCAACGAAACCCTGTTTGAAGGGATCCATAACCACTCCCACTTTCTCATCCTGTTTTTCCTGTTGCTTACCCTTTTCAAGGTTATTGCCATGGCCATAACCACAGGGAGTGGTGGAATTGGCGGGATCTTTGCCCCTGCCCTGTTTGTGGGCGGCATGAGCGGCGCCACACTGGGTAAAGCATTAAACCTCTTTACACCTGCCACTATTTCCGAGAACAACTTTGCCCTGGTGGGAATGGCCGGAGTGATGTCGGGAGTGATGCATGCTCCCCTCACCGGGATCTTTCTGATCGCAGAGATCACCGGAGGTTACACCCTCTTCATTCCTTTGATCATAACAGCCACCATCTCCTATGTGACCATCCTCGCGTTTGAGAAGCAGTCGGTCTACACTAAACGGCTGGCACAACGAGGTGAGTTAATCACCCACCACAAAGACAAAGCTGTATTAAGCATGCTTTCAGTGGAGGAAGTACTTGAAAAAGATTTCAAAAAGGTGGATGTGAATGGGAAATTGGCTGACCTGGTAAAGGCCGTATCCAAATCGAGACGGAATCTATTTCCCATTACCAATGAGGAGAATGAACTGGTAGGCATCATCAACCTGGCAGATATCCGGGATATCCTCTTCAATACAGAGCTATATGATAAAGTCGAAATCAAGGAGATCATGCAGGCCCCCCAATCCATCATTGACAAAGGAGACAAAATGGAACAGGTGCTGGAGATCTTTGAAAATACCGAATCCTGGAACCTGCCCGTAACCGACAACCACAAATATCTGGGATTCATCTCCCGCTCCAAAATCTTCACCTCCTACCGAAAGTTGTTGAAGGAGTTTTCGGATGATTAAAGAATTGATGTAAGTTTGTTTGTATGTCAGATTTTACTCTACATAAGTATATCCAACTACTTGAGACCCTCATAGAACAGAAGTATCAATTTCAAACCTTTCATGAATTCCTGACAGATCCTGCCTCAAAATCCATCGTCTTACGCCATGATGTGGATAAAAGACCGCAAAATTCTCTGGAGATGGCAAAGATCGAGAACGAATACGGATTGAAAGGAGTATATAACTTCAGAGCCGTTCCTGTGAGCTGGGATGAAAAGATCATCAAAGAGATCTCAGCACTGGGGCATGAAATAGGCTATCACTACGAAAACCTGACGGTTTGTAAAGGAGATTATGAAAAAGCTTTCGAGGACTTCAAACATAACCTGGAGAAGCTCAGAGGATTGGTTCCTGTTTCCACCATCACCATGCATGGAAGCCCCAAATCCAAATATGATTCCAGAGATCTATGGGAAAAGTTTAGCTATAAAGAACTGGAAATCATAGGTGAGCCCTACGTTGACATAGATTTTTCCAAGGTTTTGTACCTGACTGATACTGGCCGGAGATGGGATGGGCATAAAGTGAGTATCAGGGATAGGGTCAATGCGGAATTAAATCTAGCACTCAACCAGAAAGGTTATCCTATGCACTCCACTAATGATATTATCACCGCAGTAAAAAAGAAGGCACTACCTGCAGCCATTATGATCAATCTCCATCTCCAAAGATGGCAAAGCCTGAGCATCCTCTGACTGAGTGAATTGATTTCTCAGAGAACAAAAAACATCGTGAAAAGAGCACTCGTGGGATTAGGCCGCTAGAGCTGTTAATAATCGCTTCCAAAAAATCATCATTACCGATAAACCAATTATGGCTCCCACCCCATTCGATATGAGATCATTGATGTTAAAAACTCGATAAGGGATCCACAGTTGCACCAATTCAAAGAGAGCTGTGATAATGAACGAGAAGAGAGCGATCAGGGTCCAGAACCGGAATTTGTTGATTTGCAGTTGTATCTGTTCTTCTGATCTTCCCTTCAAATAGAGTCCCAACAATACCGGAATTGGCAGATAGATCAGCACATGCAACCAATAATCATGACGGATCCGCAAGGTGTAGTCATTATTCAGGGATGATGATTCAGAATTCAAAGGCAGAACCGACCCCAGAATTAATATGAGAATGTAGAGGTACATGATGTTATTAATATTGATCAACTTCCTCATGCAAATAGATATTTGAGAAAACTAAGAAGCTGCAATGATCGCTTCCAGGCACCGCTCTGCAGTTTTGCCGTCCCATAGCTCAGGACGGACCGGATTTCGATCTTTCTGCATAGCATTCTGATACTCTTCCCTAATACGTGCTACATTGTTCCCAACCAGTACAGACGCACCTCCATGCTCCCACAGAGTAATAGGTCGCTCCGTATTCCATCGCAAAGTCAAACAGGGAGTACCAAGAATGGTACACTCCTCCTGCAATCCCCCACTATCGGTCAGGAATAATTTGGCTGTCATATTAAGCCTAAGCATATCGTGGTAACCGATGGGCCTTAACAATACAAGATTGGGTGTGGACACCACTTTATTCCACAATCCAAACTCCTCCAATTGCTTACGAGCTCGAGGATGAATGGGCCAGAGCAGATGCATATCATTAACCACTTCTTCGGTGAGGAAGTCGATTAAAGGAGTAAAGATCTCCTTGTGGTCCACATTGGAAGGCCGGTGGAGGGTCATTACTGCATACTTTTCCTCCTCAATTTCAGGAACTGCAGCTCCGTCAAGCAGCAGATTAGATTTCAACACCTCACTAATCTCCAATTTTGCAGCTTTTTCTCGCTGCTCTTCCAGGGTATCGATCATAATATTTCCCACAAACCCGATCTTTGATTTCTCCGCACCCTCCTTCCCTAGGTTTTCAATTGACAGAGTATCCGGTGTTAATAATAGATCAGAAAGGCGGTCAGTAACCAACCGGTTGATCTCCTCAGGCATGGTCCAGTCGCCCGACCGCAATCCCGCTTCAATATGACAGCATTTCACATGCTGCTTTTTAGCCGTCACAGAGCAGGCCAAGGTAGCATTCACATCGCCGACCACGACCACCCAATCGGGCTTTTCATCCATGATCACCTTTTCAAAAGCGATCATTGTATTTCCTACTTGTTCAGCATGTGTTCCCGATCCTACCTCCAAGTGAATATCAGGCGGAGGTATATTCAGCGCATCAAAGAATGTCTGCGACATCTGATGGTCGTAATGCTGACCAGTATGGACCAGAACATGCTCTACTTTTTGACCAGATTGTGTATTGTGTTTCTCAATGGCCCTGATGAAAGGGGCAATCTTCATAAAATTAGGGCGGGCGCCCACAACCGAAATTATCTTCATTTGTTAAGCTTTGCACGCAAAACTAATCATTTAGCGAAAATATGAGGTGTTGATACTGTTAATTTATTTCCACTCAAGTTAGAACCAATTTACGATGGAATAATTATATTTAAATGGAATTTGAAAGCTAACCCTAATTGATGGAGGACGCGTAATGGAGGCCCTGCGTGAGGATCGTATGGTGGCACGGCAGGAAGGTAAAGAACTGAGCCCTAAATGGTACGCAGTATATACCCGCCCCAGGTTTGAAAAGCAGGTTCTGAAAGGACTGCTTGATCAGGGCATTGATGCATATCTCCCCCTGATCAAAACCATGCGGCAGTGGTCAGATCGAAAGAAGATAGTGGAAATCCCCCTTTTCAGCTCCTATGTCTTTGTTCATATTGACCGACGGTATTACGACCAGGTCCTGCAAACGCACGGTGTAGTCAAATACATCACCTTCGAAGGTAAAGCTGCAACTATTCCCCCCGATCAGATAGACAATTTAAAGATCATTGTAAATAGCAATGAAAAGGTAGAGACCACCTGGGAAACCAGAAAGAAAGGGGATAAAGTGATAGTTACTGCAGGTAGCCTGAAAGGATTAAGGGGAGAGCTGATAACAGAAGGGGATCGAAAGAAAGTATTAGTCAGGATTGATAGCATTGATCAAAACCTGACCGTTGAAGTACATAGTTCCTTGATTGAATCCATCAGGGAGAGTTAGTGGAGTTAAAGAGTTAGTATAGTAAGCACTGTACTAACATCTCAACTCTTGAAACATTTTAGTCCGAGGAGGTTGGTCGACTGTGACTGACTCGGCGGAGCCATGGATAAGCATAACAAATCATATAGGTAAATCAAACCCAATTTACATGTCAAAAGTCGCACTACTTACAGGGATCACCGGGCAGGATGGTGCCTATCTTGCTGAATTCCTATTGAAAAAAGGATATATCGTTCATGGGATAAAACGAAGGGCATCCATGTTCAATACAGAACGTATAGATCACCTTTATCAGGATCCACACGTGGAAGACCGAAATTTCGTTTTGCACTATGGTGACCTGACTGATTCCATGAACCTTACCCGGATCATCCAGGAGTCTCAACCTGATGAGATTTACAACCTGGGAGCCATGAGCCACGTGAAGGTAAGTTTTGATTCACCGGAGTACACTGCCGATACCGACGGGCTGGGGGCCCTGCGTATCCTGGAGGCGGTTAGATTGCTGGAATTGATCGATAAAACACGGATCTACCAGGCCAGCACATCGGAACTGTACGGACTAGTCCAGCAGGTGCCGCAGTATGAAAAGACCCCTTTCTACCCCAGAAGTCCATACGGCGTTGCAAAACTATACGCTTATTGGATCACTGTAAACTATAGAGAGGCCTACGGAATGCATGCCAGCAATGGGATTCTTTTTAACCATGAATCCCCTATTCGAGGTGAAACCTTTGTAACCCGGAAGATCACACGAGCCACCGCCAGGATTGCACTTGGATTACAAGAGCAACTATTTGTGGGGAACATGTCTGCCAAGCGTGACTGGGGACATGCCAAAGATTATATTAAAGCCATGTACCTGATCCTTCAACAAGATGAACCCGATGATTATGTAATAGCTACAGGGATTACCACTGAGGTTAGGGAATTCATTAAGCGATCATTTAAAGAAATCGGTCTTGATTTAGGGTTCACTGGGGAAAAAGAAGATGAAGTGGGTAAAATAGTCGCTGTTGATGAATCGACCTTTACCAGCAAAGTTGGAGAACCTTTCATGTCAGGTATCTGGAAGAAGATCAATGCAGAATCTGTTGTTGTGAGAGTGGATCCAGCTTATTATCGCCCAAGCGAAGTAGACCTCCTCATCGGAAATCCCGGCAAAGCTAGGAAAAAACTGGGTTGGGAACCCGAATATGATCTCAACGGCTTAATAGCTGATATGATGCAATCTGACATCCATCTCATGAAGAAAGAGAGCTACCTTCAGGAAGGAGGATTTAAGACGTTGAATTACTTTGAATAAGATCCAACACCAATATGGAAAAGAATTCCAAAATTTACGTTGCCGGTCATACTGGTCTTGTGGGTTCGGCTATTACTAAAACCCTCAGAAACAAAGGATACACAAACCTGCTTCTCAGGGATATAAGTGAATTGGACCTGACTAATCAAGAAGACGTAAAAGAATTCTTCGAAAAAGAGAAGCCGGAATATGTAATCCTCGCAGCTGCAAAAGTAGGTGGTATAGTAGCCAATAATACATACAGAGGAGAGTTCCTATACATCAATCTGATGATACAGAACAATGTAATTCATGAAGCTTATCTAAATGGGGTTAAAAAGCTTCTCTTCCTTGGATCCACATGCATTTATCCAAAAGAATGCCCTCAACCCATGAAAGAGGAATACTTGCTCACTGGCCCTCTTGAATACACCAACGAACCATATGCCATTGCTAAAATTGCAGGCATGAAGCTCTGTGAATCCTACAACATCCAATATGGCACAAATTTCATAGCAGTAATGCCTACTAACCTCTATGGGCCGAACGATAATTTCGACCTGGAAAAATCCCATGTCCTGCCCGCCTTGCTGCGTAAGATCCACCTGGGCAAATGCCTGGAAGAAGGAAGCTGGGAAGGCATCCGGAAGGACCTGAAAAAGTTGCCCATCGAAGGAGTGGACCACACCCATTCAGAAGATGAGATCCTCCACATACTCGGCAAATACGGGATCATCCAGAAAGACGACACCGTCTCCGTGGAGATCTGGGGCACCGGAAAGCCCCTGCGTGAATTCATGTACTCCGAAGATATGGCAGATGCCTGCATTTTCTTGATGGAAAACGTGGACATCCCTCACATAAACAGATTCAGCCCCGAGCAGATGGATCCCACTGCCCCCGACCGAAAGATCCATTTTGTGAATATAGGCACCGGAATAGAAATATCCATAAAGGACCTGGCATTAAAAATCAAAGCAGCTCTACAATATCAAGGTGAAATCCATTTCAGCACCGAAAAGCCCGACGGCACCATGCGCAAACTCATCAACGTGGACCTGCTAAACAAGCTTGGCTTTAAACATATGGTTGACTTGGATGATGGTCTCGGCCTTATCTACCAGGAATATCAGGGAAAACCGAATTGAATTCTTCAGATGGCTGATTTACCTTACGTACACTCGCCTCCTTCAGGTCCACATCGAGCAGGATACGACATTCAGACTTTTCAGGAATACCTGTTCCACCTGTCCGCACGCTCCATTGTCCTCCGGCACGATGTTTACAAGAGGCCCCAAAACTCCCTTGAACTTGCAAAGATAGAATCTCAACTCGGGCTAAAGGGAACCTATAACTTCCGGGCCAGATCCAATTCTGGGTCTTTAAACTCAAACTCAACAATACGGGTAAAGGAACCAGCATCAACAAATGCAACAGTTAGTCAGACCGGACCTCCAAATTATAAGTATTGTTCAATGAGGATATCTATATATGCCAGGTTACTCATATGTGAGTGACCCGGCGGAGCAATGAAATAAGCAAAATATACATTAAGCACAAGTATCTATAGGTCTATGCATTATTAATTATCTTGTCAACAAGTAAATTCTATTTCAATGAGTAATTCAGAAGGACTAAAATATTCTTTTTCAGAAAAGAAGAGAGGAACAAGATACGCCTTTTTCCTTTTTCCCTCTAACCGACATAGCTTCAGCGTAGTAGGTTTTTCCTTTTTCCTTTTTATGCTAATTAGCAGCTGCACAACCCAGAAAGAACTCACCTACCTCAACAACCTCGATA
>CAZURA010000091.1:0-22933 GCA_964622985.1 uncultured Bacteroides sp.
AATAAAGCTGAAAAGACTTTATCCGACAATATCGTCCTGACATGACACTAGTACAATGAGAAATCTTTTAATAGCCATCCTGTGCCTGACAACCCTGCATCTATTCGGTCAACCTGATCAGGATACGATTGATCAACCGGAACTTGAAAACATACATGATTCATTAAACTATTTCCTGGGCCTCAACTTTGGATTCAGCATGCAAAGCGCACCCTGGAAGGCAGATGCAGCTTTGATCTCTAAAGGTCTGGCAGAAGCCATGGGAGGAAATAGTGAGTACGACCAACAAACCTGCAATGCCATATTTCAATCCTTAAACAGGATCATATCCCAGGAAGCTGAGAATGTGATGGATAGTGCAGCTGCAGAAAACCTGGAAAAAGGAGCTGCTTTTCTGACAGAAAACGGAAAACGAGAAGGGGTGACCACGACCCAATCGGGTTTGCAGTACGAAGTGCTCACAGAGGGCAATGGACCTCATCCGGCAGATACTTCTATCGTAAACGTACATTACGAGGGAACATTAATCGACGGTACTGTGTTTGATAGCAGCTATGAACGAGATGAATCAGTCTCCTTTCCACTCAACAGAGTCATCCCGGGATGGACAGAGGGTGTTCAACTGATGCCCTTAGGATCCACCTATAAAATCTATATTCCATCCAACCTGGCCTACGGTCCCAGAGGTACCAGCTCCATACCGGCCAATTCCGTACTGGTTTTTAAGATCGAATTATTGGGGATAGAATAGGAGACCTTATTAAGGCACCCTTTTATGGAATTTAGGTAGGATATGCATTTGATTGATTATGCTATCTGGCACTCTCTCTAAATGGTCTGAAGCCACTGAGGGCCAAGGAAACCAGGATTTGCTGTGAATAATCGATCTGGCCCTCAGCAACGTGGAGCACAAAGTTGATTTTCAGGTTCACATTTTCATTATGGAAGGGCATGTAGAATAGATCCAGCCTGCCATACTGATCGAGGCGATAAAAGGGATCGCCATAGAGAAAGGTGTGCCCCTGTCCCTGATAGAAAAGACCCTTTATCCCCAACTTTCGATGTATAGCTGTGAACTCACCCAAAAATCCTTTAGGAGTTTGCCATTCCTCATCCACCCCTCGAATACGATCCAGAGAAACCAGTGGTCCCACACTGAAACAGAGGGAATCGAGGAACACTCTCTCAGAAAGGTCACTTCCCAGGCTCAGATGAAAACCGCCATTATCTCTTAGGTGGTGGCCGGGTTCAGGAATTCCTTTACCTGCAAAATGCCCCATCAGCAGAGAATGATCTAAGAATAGGATTCCCTTTTGTAACCTCCCTGAGAAACCAAAAATAAACCTCTCATGACTCTCGTCGGTCTGACGACTGGTCCAGTCAATAAACACATTCTGATAGCCCCAGTCACCCCGATACCCCCAGTAGAGCCCCTCCATGTTTGGACGGTAATAGTTGAGGGTGTCAGACAATAGTGCCAAGGGATATTTCAGCAAATTAGCCCTTGGAAAAGCTCCCAGTCTAAAATCAGTCCTTTCATTGCTGTATTGATAGTACATGGTAATATCAGGCGGATAAGCATCCAACCGGTACCCATATTCATACAGGTAGTTTAATCCCACCCTGATCCGGTGGCCATCGGATAAGCTGGCACCCAGCTCTCCCCATGCCCTGGAACCAAAGATGGTTTTCGGTATATCAATGCTATAATACTCCCGGTTATCGAGAAAGCCATCAAATCCGGCACGCCACTCAACTCTTTGGGATACAACAGGTGACTCAATGAGGAGAAGCAGGACCAGACTGATGAAAAAATATCGCATCGAAAAGCTAAATTTATTCAAGAATAAGAAAATTATGTCACTTCTCACGAATACCTGAGGAAATCAAAAAACTCAACCTCGCTGTTAACCCTCACCCTTAGCCTGAATAAAAGAATCTGCCAGGTGTTTAATCTCCTGTCTCAATATGCTTGGATTAATCTTTAGTATAATGGAATCCTTCCTTTCGGCTCCTTGGTTCACTATAATGTTCTTCATTCTCAGGTTTTCCCGGAATTGCTCCGTATCTCTGTTTCTCACATGAAGTTTGACCACATTGGTACCGTCGCCATATGTTTCAATTTGAAAATCCGGATGGGAGTTCAACGCTTTAAAAAGCTTTTCAGCCACCTCTAACGATTTAATATAATCATCAAGAAAGTCGTGTAAATAGTGATTCGCCACTGCGGCAAAAGGCCACACCACAGGCATACCTTCCCGCAGCATCAATGATTTCTGCTCCTTCAGGAATCTTCATTTCTTCTGTAAACTCTCCCACTTCTATAATTTCATTTCCTTCGTACAGAACATAGGCATTTGAGATATCTCCTTCTTTTCCGGAAGGATCAATCAGAATTCCCCCCTTTATACACATCAGAGGATTCTCATTTTGAGACTGCTTTTGTGGCGGATGTTTTACACATCCAGAGAGAATGATCAAAAGAAATACAACACTACAGATACTTTTCATGCGATTTAAATGGATTACAAGAATAAGAGATCAAATATCAAAAGTATAAAAACAGATAAGAATCAGCACAGATGAAGAACCGAATCTAAGGTTGCACTTTGGAATTCACCAAACGACAAGATAAGCCGCTAAAAGTCAACAAAATACTTGACTTTCTTCTTAGTTCAAGGTAAATTGTAGATATCTAACCCCAAACAATTATCCATCATGAAAAAGCTAATATTCGCATTAATTGCATTTAGTTTGTTGGCAGGTGTTTGCTGTCAGGAGAAAAGTGGCATTAAAAAAGAAAAGAAAGCTATAAAAGCAGTTATTGTAAAGGAAAAGGCTGCCTATTTCGAACAGGATTTATCCAGGTTGGACGATTCCTGGATCCAGGAATCGTCATCACGAAAACTATTCATGACACCAAATGGGATTACAGAACTTGACGGGTGGGCTAAAATTCATCAGAACAATGTTGAAGCAATAGAACGTGAAAGGAATGAATCTGAGGAGCCTGCACAATATTCAAATTTTACTATAAACGTTTACGGAAATACAGCTTTAGTATTCCATGATAGTAATCACAAGATTAAGATTCAGGAAGAGGAAAACATTCTCAAAATGAGAAGGATCCTCCATATGGTAAAGATTGATGGTGAGTGGAAGATAGATCTTATGGCCATGTATTTTACACCTGGTGCCATAAGGGGAGAGGAAACCGAGAAGTAATCAACAACAACTTATATCAAGATATGAAAACATCCCCAGGTTCAAGCTGGGGGTTATTTATGTGCTGATGTTCTCCTCATCACCTTTAAACCAATAGATCACATGTATTCATAAGCAGCTAAAAATCAATATAATACTTGACTTTCTTCTTAGTTAAAGGTAAATTGTAGATATTTAACCCCAAACAATTATCCATCATGAAAAAGTATTTATTTACATTAATTGCATTAAGTCTTTTGGCAGGAACTTCCTGTGAGAAAAAAATTGACACCGAAACAGAAATGAAAGCCTTGTCGGATAAGGTTCTTGAAGTCTGGAATACGGGTAATCTTTCTTTGTATGACACGATTCTATCCCCAGAGTGTGTGCTGCACATCGTTGATATTTCCGAAGACATCATAGGGATTGAAGCACATAAGGAAAATGTCTCTTCTGTCCGGACAAGTTATCCAGACTTCAATGTTACTACTGATGAATTGATTTTCACTAAGGATAAACTTGTGACGAGATGGACACTTACTGGGACAAATACCGGTCCTTCCGAGGATTTGCCACCTACAGGCAAACAAATTAATTTTTCTGGAGTAACAATTAGTCATGTTGTTGATGGGATGATAATAGAACATTGGATGTTTTACAACCAGGCCGCGGGTTTGATTCAACTTGGCTATACAATTACTCCACCAGAAGTACAAATCGAAGAATAATTGTAGAAAACTATTGTACCCTCGGTTCGAACGCTTCTCTTCCATATAGAGGATCTAAACCAAAAAAGCCACCACAAGGGTAGCTTTCTTCGTTTAGTGATTACTTTGTGATTACTCCGTGATCACTTTGTGATTCCGCCAGGATTCGAACCTGGGACCCACAGCTTAGAAGGCTGTTGCTCTGTCCAACTGAGCTACGGAACCGTATTGGTGTTGCCAGCTGAGTTATCAAGAAGTCCTAAATAGACTATGAATAACCGCATTTGGCGATGCAAAGATAAGAAAAAAAGATATTTCTGTGATGGATTACTGGTTATGGATCCAGTTGACCAACCCCTTGTTTTCAAGGATGGCCATCAGCTTATCCGGCAGGGCCTCAAACGGGAACTGAAACTTATCAACCATAATAGTACCGCTTGAAAAGTCAACGTCAACCTGATCGCCTGTACGGTAGGCATTTACTGCATCGGGATGTACGATCACCGGGAGTCCCTGGTTGATGGCCGACCGGAAAAAGATCCGGTTAACAGATTTCACTATGACCGCTTTGATACCCACATGTGCCAGTCCCACAGAAGGGTGTTCCCGGGAGCTCCCACAGCCAAAATTATCTCCACCTAAAATGATATCACCCTCTCGTACCTCCCTGGCAAACTGGGGATCGAGAGTCTCAAAAAGATGGGGGATTATGGCTTCCGGATCTGAACTTTGAACCTTATAGGTCAGATTTCCAGCAAACATCAGATCAGTATTCACACTATCGCAATCCGAGTAATTCCAGACACCTCTTTCTTTCCTGTTTTCATCAGGCTCTATAGCCGCACTACCGGCCTGACTACTGTGATAGGGGAATTTTTCAGCTCCCCTCTCCTTCCGTGGATCTGTAATTTTCCCGTGAACCGCGCTTAACGCCACCGCAGCCGGGGAAGCCAGATAGATCTCAGCATTCTTGTTGCCCATTCTGCCCAGGAAATTACGGTTAGCCGAAGAGAGTACACGGAAATTGTCAGCCGGGATCCCTTGTCCTGTACCCAGGCAGGGACCACATGATGAGCTGAGCACATTAGCACCCGCTTTCATGAATTTGGCAATTAGTCCCTCCTCCATGGCCTGCAAATAGATCTCCCTGGACGCGGGGATCACCAATAACTGAACGCCCGGTTTCACCTTCTTATTCCCTAACATGGCAGCAGCTTCTCTCAGGTCTTCAATCCTGCCATTGGTACATGTGCCGATCATCCCCTGATGGATATCCAAACCAGCTACTTCAGCCAGGGCAATTACGTTGTCCACATGGTGAGGTGCTGCTACCAGTGGATATACCTCTTTCAGGTCAATCTGTATCTCATGGGCATAGGTGGCCCCCTTATCTGCCCAAATGCCTTTCACACTCTTACCCAGGAAATCCTGAAGCACTGAGTCGGCAGGGAAGACTGCATTTTTTGCCCCCATTTCTGAAGCCAGGTTGGCCAGGGTCATCCGGTCCGAAACAGTCAATGACTTCACTCCATCCCCGTGGTATTCAATAGACATATAGTTTGCTCCGGCAGATCCAAGCATCCCAATGATCCACAAACTCAGATCCTTGGCATACACTCCCTGTTCTAGTCGCCCCGTCAAAGTGATCTTCAGGGTTTCAGGCACCCGAAACCAGGTTTCGCCCCTGAGCCATAATCCGGCTGCTTCGGTACGATCGATCCCTGCAGCAAGGGCATTAAATGCTCCTGCTGTACAGGTATGACTGTCACTTCCCACAATGACCATCCCAGGTTTAGCATATCCGGACATAATCTGGTGGCAGATTCCACTCCCGGCATCATGAAACTTCTTAATTCCCTGTTGATTGGCAAACTCCCTGATAGAGTGGTAAGAATTTGCCAGGTCGGCATGTGTGGGTGGAGCATTATGGTCCAAAACAATCACTAATTGTTCCGGATCAAGTACCTCTTTCCCTCCCATCTTTTCAAAAGTCTTGCGAATACTGGCTGAGTTATCATGGGTTAAGATCAAATCAGGTCGCTTGAAAACTATCGCACCCTGAGGTGCATTAAAGATCTTCTCTACAAAAGTCGAAGGCATGGTTGGATGATGGGTGATCAGTGATCAGTGATCAGTGATCGGTTAATAATACATATAATACTAAATAAGTTGGATACCGCTCCGGCGGCAATGATCTACCATTTCGCCGGGCCAGATAGCCGATTGGATCTCTCCTATGTGTGCTTTTTTAAGGAGCTGCATAGCAGTTCTCGACTGGCCAATACCTCCTCCAATGGATGAGGGTAATTCATCATTGAGCAAACGCCTGTGAAATAGTAATTCTGCTTTCTCCAGATCCTCTGTGAGTTCAAGCTGAGTCATCAGCTCCTCTTTATCTACCCTGATCCCCATAGAGGTAATCTCAGCTGCACATTTCAACACATCATTCCAAACGACAATATCCCCGTTCAATCCCCTGTAACCATTCACTGTTTCGGTACTCCAGTCATCATAATCAGGTGCTCGCAGGTCATGGGGCTTACCATCTGGAAGGTCGTACCCAATGCCGATGATGAAAACTGCACCGTGCTTTTCGGTAATTTTGTCTTCCCTCTCTTTTGGAGTCATATCCGGATACATTTCGAAGAGTTGTTCCGAATGAATAAAGGTAAGTTCATCGGGAAGTGATGGAACGATATGTGAGAAAAAGGTATAAATAAAGAATTCGCTGCGCTTCACATTCTGCCATACTTTTTGAACGGAATCTTTCAGGTACTCAAGTGTCCGTTCTTCAGGTGCGATGGCCTTCTCCCAATCCCATTGGTCCACATAGACCGAATGCATGTTATCCAACTCCTCGTCGGGTCGTAGGGCATTCATATCCGTATAGATACCACAGCCTGTCTGAATGTCATAATCCCTCAACATCATCCGCTTCCATTTGGCAAGAGACTGAACAACCTCAGCTTCCTGATCCCGCATATCCTTGATAGTGAAATTAATAGGTCGCTCGAACCCGTGCAGATCATCATTTAACCCAGTACCTTTTAGTACAAATAGCGGAGCGGTCACCCGCCGTAATCGCAAATCAGAAGACAAACCGGATTCAAAATGGTCTTTCATCAACTGAATAGCCTTTTCTGTTTCTATCAGCGAAATCAGCGGCTTGTAACCGTCGGGAATAATTAACCTCATAATCTATCCTTTTTAAAACAATCCATTGTTCTGGTAGATCTCCATTTGAACCTCTGAAAAAGGATCTGTCATTATAGAGATCTCTTTTGAATTATTCCGAATCTCTCCGGTTTCGAAATTGATATGGAGTGTATCGCCATCCTCAAGCTTCAGTTGTCCAATCTGATTTGAACTAAGTATGGGGAAGGCTGCATTAATGGCATTTCTTTCGTAGATGGCTCCAAAGGATTCGGCAAACACACACTGAACTCCCAATGAAATGAAACAATCTACGGCCTGCTGCCTGGAACTGCCCGATCCGAAATTCTTACCGGTAACCACAATATCACCGGTTTTTACCTGGGTGGCAAAGTCTTCATATCCTTCAAGATTATCGAACGTATACTGGCCCATTTCATTCACATCGGTAATGGAAAGATACCTGTTGTGATAGATCATATCTGTATCGATATTATCCCTTGGAATAAACCAAACTCTTCCTTCGATCTCCACCGGACGGTCAGAGCTATCTACTCCCTTTTCTTGCGTTATTGAACTTTCATCAACTTGCTCCATCACCCGAATTTCCGGCTTCTCCGGGATTGCCTCCGGACTTGTGATATATCCTGCGATGGCCGAAGCTGCCACCACTGCAGGGGATGCCAGATACACCTCTCCCTGGCCCTGCTTTCCAGGAAAGTTTCTGTTCCCTGTACTCACAGTGACCTCGCCCGGTCCGTTTTGGCCCACCTGACCTGCAGCACACCCTGCACAACCTGCATTAGATACCAGCGCCCCCGATTCCTTAAAGACCTCCAATAAACCTTCCTCCATACACTGGAGCCACACCCGGTCTGTTGCAGGCACGATTTTCAGCACCACCCCATCAGCTATTCTATGCCCTTCCAGGATTCCTGCTGTGGCTCGCAGGTCTTCTATCCTTCCATTGGTACAGCTTCCGATGAATGCGGAATCGATCCAAACCTTTTCATCTGGAATAGCAGAGGTATCATGGGGCTTCCCTGGCAATGAAACTCTGGGAACGAATTTGGTGACATCCACATGATGGACCTGGGCATAATTTGCATCCTGATCAGCTAACGGTGGTGTGATCTTTTTCCTGGCACGTGATTCGCAATACCTGAGCACCTCTTTATTGGGAGGGAATAAAAGAATAATAGCCCCCATTTCAGTGGCCATGGAAGAAATGGTAATACGCTGGTCTAATGTCAGATAGTCCACCATCTCTCCTTCCACTTCGATGGCGTGACCAAGAAGGGTATTGGCTCCAAATGTATCCAGGAGGTTTAAAGCGATATCCTTCGCTGAGAGTTGTGCATCTGGTTTCCCATCCAGTACTATTTTCACTGTTGGAGGCACCTTAAACCAGGTAGAACCTTTATGCCAGGCTGCGGCGATATCTTTGTCTCCCATTCCCTGACCGAATGCACATACTGCACCCAGTATATTGGCGTGTGAATCCGTGGAAACAGCTGTAGAACCCGGATAGGCCAGTCCTTCTTCGATTAGCACATGTGTCCCAATTCCTTTGTCGATATCATAGATCCGGATTCCATGTTTGCGAGCAAACTGTCTGCATTTATGCTGATTAGCAGCATACTTCTGATCCGATCCGGTCGGATTACAATCGAAAGTAAACAGAGTCTTCGATGACTCATCAATGGAGAGTTGATGATCCTCCAGATTCTTAACCACATTTGCACCTCCAAAATCACGTGCTACACGTGCATCAATCTTCACATCCACAATATCACCCGGCTCCACCGTCTTCTTCCCGGAATGCGCGGCCAGGATTTTTTCAATTATAGTCATACGTACTGATTTATTACATACTATTCAAAGATAACCACAAAGCTATTTATATAAATATTTTCTAAAACATCTCACCGGATTTTTTAGCTTTGACGCAAATCATACATTATTGCCCCGAGTGCCTCATCCAAATATCATAAGGCTTTATCTGATCAAGATTGCCAAATGGTTTATGCTATATATGCCCATTGTGATTCCCTTTTATGAGAGCAATGGCCTCTCTATGAAAGACATAATGGTGCTGCAGGCAGTATACTCAGTTGCTATCGTTGTACTGGAAATACCCTCTGGCTATCTGGCTGATGTGATCGGAAGACGAAAGACCCTGATCATCGGGGCCATGTTTGGAACCATTGGGTTTACCACCTATAGCTTCAGTTATGGTTTCATGGGATTCCTGGTGGCTGAATTGATTCTGGGTATGGGTCAGAGTTGCATTTCCGGAGCAGACTCGGCCATGCTGTATGATTCCCTGCTGGAACGTGGAGAGGAGAGAAAATATACCCGCTTTGAAGGGCGGGTTACTTCCATTGGAAACATTGCCGAAGCAGCTGCAGGTATCCTGGGCGGACTGCTGGCAGCCATCACATTAAGAACACCATATTTTGCTCAAGCTTTTGTAGCGTTTATCGCTCTTCCTTCAGCCATTACGCTGGTTGAGCCGGCACGACAAATCCCACTAATTAAGGCAAGCTTCATGGAAATTGTTCAGATTGCCAGGTTCGCTTTGTTTCAAGACAGGCCGCTAAGACGTAACATCTTTTTCAGTGCTATCACAGGATGTGCCACATTAACCATGGCATGGTTCGCGCAGCCTTTTTTCAAGTATACCCTCATAGAAATTACGTGGTTCGGTATCTTATGGACCACTCTTAATCTCACAGTAGCGATCACCTCATATACAGCTCACCGCATAGAATCAAGACTTGGTCAGACACGCTCCATCTTACTCATCGCTATTCTGATCCCCATGGGATACCTGGCAATAAGCAGGTTTCACACTCCCATGGGCCTGATTATTCTCTACCTGTTCTATCTGGTCAGAGGCTATGCCACTCCTGTACTTAAAGACTATATTAACAGGATCACCGCTTCTAATATCAGAGCAACTGTGCTCTCTGTGAGGAACTTTATCATTCGGCTTCTGTTTGCCTTGACCGGACCTCTATTGGGATGGGTGAAGGATATCTATACGCTTCCTCAGGCACTCACTTTAGCTGGAATAATATTCTTGACCCTCAGTATTTTCACTGCCATATTGTTTCTCTCTTCCGGCAAAGAAATGAGTCATATTAGGGATTATAACTCGAGGACCAATCCGTCATAGGCCGGAAGAATATGGGATGGCAGCTCTTTTTCGAGAATAGAGGAAGGTCCCATTTGGTGAGAAATATGAGTCAGGTATCCCCTGTCCGGTTTGACCTCATTGATGAGACTTATGGCCTGGGAGAGTGTAAAATGGGAAATGTGCACTTCCCTCCTTAGCGCACTTACAATCAGGTATTTCACTCCTTTCAGCTTATCTTTCTCTTCCTCAGAGATGTAGTTACAGTCGGTCAGGTAAGCAAAATTGCCTATCCGGAATCCCAATACGGGAAGCCGATAGTGCAACATCCGGATAGGAATAATCTCCAAACCATTGATTTGAAAGTTCTCAGTAGTAATATAATGCGTGAGCACCTGAGGAATACCAGGATATTTCTTCTCCGCAAAAACATAAGGAAAACCACTGTTGAGCGCCCTCATGACCCTCTCTTCCGCGTATATATCCATTGGGCTGTTCTGAATAAAATTGAATGCCCTGATATCGTCCAGGCCGGCAATATGATCCCGGTGCCCATGGGTGAACACTACTGCATCCAATCTGGCAACAGAGGCTCTGAGCATCTGCTGCCTGAAATCAGGACCCGTGTCAATTACCACCACCTGATCTTCATTTTCCACAAGCAAAGATGAGCGCAACCTTTTGTCGCGTTCATCTTCAGAATGACATACCGCACATCTGCAACCAATAACCGGTACCCCTTGGGAGGTTCCTGTGCCTAAGAAGGTAAATTTCAATTTGGAATGGTATTGCATTACGCTATTCACGAAGTTATAACTATTTTTAATACATCATTCCAATGCACAGCACATGAAAGGCAATCTTTTCCTGGTCCCTAACACCCTTGGAAATCCTCTAATTGAGAAGACCGTTCCACCCGGAAATATTGAAAAGGTAAAAGAGATTCAAGTCTTTATCGTGGAGAACCTGAGAAATGCCAGACGCTACTTGAAACTGCTGGACAAGCAGATAGATATTGATCAGCTGATCTTCCATGAACTGAATGAACATACTTACCCGGAAGAGATCCCTGGTTTCCTGGAACCGGCAATGAAAGGTAGTGATATTGCCATCATCTCGGAAGCTGGTGTGCCCGGGGTAGCTGATCCCGGAGCTGCCGTAGTTCAACTTGCTCATCAAAAAGGCATCCGGGTGGTTCCCCTGACCGGTCCTTCCTCCATCCTGTTGTCACTGATGGCGTCTGGTTTAAACGGTCAGCATTTCACCTTCCTGGGATACCTTCCCGTAAAACGTCCGGAACGGATCCGGAAGATCAGGGAGATAGAAAACGAAGTATTCAGGAGAGGAGAAACCCAGATCTTCATGGAAGCCCCCTACCGCAACGATGCCTTGCTGGAAGATATCCTGGAAACCTGTGATCCGGATACCAGGCTCTGCATTGCTGCCGATATCACCCTGGAGAGTGAATTCATCTTCACCAAACGCATCCGGGAGTGGAAAAAACAAAAACCGGCCCTTCATAAGAGGCCGGTGATCTTTTTACTGGGAAGCTGAATGAGTAAACCTTTGCCGGTTTCTAATCACTGCTGTCGTCCTTTGGATCTTCTTTCATGCTGAGCACATGGATATCGAACAGAAGGGTTTCATAAGGAGGTATGGTTTGAAGACCAGTTGTTTTATGTCTGTCTCCTTCTTCTCCATAGGCCAATGGATAAGGAATCACAAAAGTGGCCTTCTCCCCCACCTTTAACCTGAGCAATCCCAGGTCCCAACCTTTAATAACCTGTTCCTTACCTACAGTTACCTCAAAGGGATCTTCTGCTGTTCTCTGGTCGAATACCCTGCCATCCGTAAGATATCCTGTATAAGCGACAGAAACTATGGAGTCCTTGACCACATCAACGTCCTTGGAAAGAACAGTCTTGATCACATACATCACCGCATCGGTCTCCGGATTGTGAATGGTATCTGCATCTGGAATGGTATCCACATAAGCTGTGATTTTAGCCTGCTCATAGGCTTCGATATCTTTGATCACTTCCAGCAGCTCCACTTCGTATTTCAGGGATGTATAAGGAGGTACCGTTCCGGTTCCTTCTTCCCCATAACCCAGATCGCTGGTGAAGAACATAGTGGCTTTACCTCCCTCCTTCATTTTACCCAAACCCTGTGTGAGTCCGTCATTCCTCTCCCCGTTCTTCATTTTGAAGGGGCCATAGAGTGCAGTAGCATTCGGATCCAGCCTGTGGTCATCCACCACATTTTCGATATAAGATTCAAAGACAATATCACCCGGAATCTTATAACCTACATGGTTCACCAGCAACCAGTCATCCGCATCGGGGGACACCCCTGTGCCTGCTTCATGTTCAATGAAATAGAGCCCGTTTGAAAGGGGGGATACATCGGGGTATTTTGCTGCCACATACAGATCGAAAAAGCGTTGTTCCTGTCCCCTCACATTCTCTTCTCCAACTATTTCCGTGCATGCTGTTGTCACGGCAATAAAGGCAATTAGTGCCAGAACTGCGTGTATATTTTGTTTAATAAACTTCATTTCAATCCCTAATCTGTAAAATCCTGTGCAAAAATAGCATATTTCACAAGAAAATACCTTATAAATTTATTGAGAACGGATGTACTACTGTACGTCCAGTATCTTAACGTGATAAATAAGGACAGAATTGCCCGGAATACGGTCGCGATCTCCGAAATTCCCGTGCCCCAGATGGGGTGGAATAAGAAAAATGGCGTCTGCACCCTCTCGCAATTTCTTCATGCCCAGCTCCACGCCTTTCTCCACACCTCCCTTTCCGATAATGATCTGCTTGGGATTTTGATCCGTAGCTTCATAGCACGGGGTACCATCCAGCAGGATGGATTCATAGGTGTAAGTTACCCGGTCATTCTCCTGGATAACAAGTCCCTCTCCGGGTAGATCCAATACAATCCATAGCCCTGAGGGAAGCACTTCAGCGTCCCATCCTACCCGTTCAACAAAAGCACCAATATGGTCCTGATGCCTTCGCTGACTATACTGGTTGGCTTTGATAAACTGTTCCGAAACCGGATTGGCTTGCGGGACCTGCTCCTCCTGAACCGGTGCTTTACAGGCAGTCAACGCTGCCAGGATTAGCAAAATGCTCCTACTCATTGAGTAACAGGGTTTCATATTCCTGTAATAGGGATTCAAACTGTGTAAGGGTCTCCTCCATCGAGAGAAATGAATGACCTCCGGCAGCATTAATATGACCTCCACCGTGATAGTGATCCGATGCAATGCGGTTTACCGGGAATTTACCCCTGGAACGAAAAGAGACTTTAATCCGGTCTTTCTTCTCCACAAAAAGAGCAGTAAACCTGATCCCTTTTACAGAGAATGGGATATTTACAAAGCCTTCAGTATCTCCTTTGCGATGGTTGAACCTGGACAGCTCTTCATCTGTGAGGCTGATATATGCAGTGCGGTACCTGGGAAGTACCACCATCTTCTCTTGCATACAATATCCCTGTAGCCGCATACGGTCCTCTGAAAAAGCATCATACACATTGGAAAAGATGCGGTCCTTTTCCAGGTCATACTTTAAGAGGTCGCCCACAATATGAAAGATTTGTGGATAACTGCTGGCGTAATTGAAATTACCCGTGTCGGTCATGATGGCCACGTAGAGGCAGGTTGCAATCTCATTATCCAGCATGTCCTCTTCAAAAATATCTTTCAGAAAGAGATAAATCATTTCGCCAACCGATCCCCGCCAAGTTTCTGAAATGGTGATGTCAGCAAAGGTTACCGGATCTTCGTGATGGTCGATCAGCACCTTTTTGGCAGAAGAGCCAAAGTATATCTCCTCTACCCCATTCAATCGGTTCGGATCATTGAAATCAAGGCAAAAGATGAGATCTGCCTCTTTGATTACCTCTGTGGCTTTCTCTTGCTTATAAGCATACGTTGTGGAGAGTTCAATTCCCGGGAGCCATCTCAAAAAATCGGGCAATCCGTCAGGGATCACCACCTGAGCATCGATACCCCTTTTCTTCAGAGCCAAGGCAAGTGCCAGGCTTGAGCCGATAGCATCCCCATCCGGGTTGGTATGAGTAAGGATCGCAATCCTTTGTGCAGCTCCAATCCACTCTTTTAAGGTCCTGGCTTCTCCTCCTTTCAGCATAGAAATACTAATTTTAAAAGTCCAAAGTTAAAAAATATTGAAGGTGGCTTAACAAACCCCAAATTATTTTGTTAATTCGCACATTCAAAAAAATAGTGATTATGTCAGGAAACATTACGTTCACAATTATCAAGCCTGAGGCCGTAGGTAAAGGATATATTGGTCCCATTCTTCAGAAGATTTCAGAATCAGGTTTTGAGATCTCGGCATTAAAAATGCTTCAGCTCACCCGCAAAGAGGCAGAAACTTTTTACGAAGTACACAAAGAGAGACCATTTTACAATGACCTGGTAGAGTTTATGATCTCCGGACCCATTGTAGTTGGAGTGCTGAAAAAGGAGAATGCAGTTGAAGATTACCGGTTACTGATTGGTGCCACAGATCCGGCAAAAGCTGAAGAAGGTACCATTCGTAAACTATACGCTGAATCTTTGCAGGCTAATGCAGTGCACGGTTCCGATTCAGATGAGAATGCAGCCGTTGAAGCTTCATTTTTCTTCTCCACGTCGGACCGATTCTAATTATTTAAGCACAATATCGTCGATCACATTAGATCCTGCTGCCTCATTGAGGCGTGGGATGATCGTATCTTTAATCATTTCAAGCTCGTTCCTCACCACGGAGGAGTGAAGGGTGACAAATAATTTTCGGTTTCGGATGTGAAGAGACTTGGTCTTTTTGGCTACAGTGACTCCCAGCAACTCTTTCCATGACTTCATGAGTCGGTGTTCGGCAAGGCCTTTTTCCAGGTTGTTCGATTTTACGAATAGCTTAAGCAGTGCATCGATTTTCCGGACCTCTTTTCTTTCCATTTTTTTCATCCATTTGCTGAACTGTACCAGCAAGTTCGATTTTAAACACTCTGTGATCAGTGGGAATCTCTTTCAGAATTCCGTATAGGCGCAGTTCATTGGTGTCTGTAATGAAAATCTGACCAAAATGGTTTTCAGCTACCATGCTGATGATCTGTTTTACCCGGTTGGCGTCAAATTTATCAAATATATCATCCAGCAATAAGATGGGAGGTAGCTCAGTCAGCTTCCTGATAAACTCAAATTCGGCAAGCTTGAGTGCCACCAGAAATGTTTTTTGCTGACCCTGTGATCCAATTTTCTTCAGGCTGTATTCTCCCAGAGACATCCCCAGATCGTCCTTATGGATCCCAAAGGTAGTATATTGGATAATGCGATCCTTTGCTAAAGACTCCTTCAATCCTTCCCTAAATCCTTTCTCCTGAAGTTGAGCCTGATACGTCAAGGTCACTTGCTCTTTATTACCGGAAACATGTTCGTAGAAACGCCCAAATACAGGAAGCAATTCTTCTACAAATCGTTGACGTTCCTCATAAATAGGCTCTCCGTAACGGATAAGTTGTTCGTCCCAAACTTCAAGCATATCCCTGTTAAAACTCCCACTGGAAGCAAAATCTTTCAGTAGACGGTTTCGCTGAGTCAGCGCCCTGTTGTACTTAATCAGGTTTTCCAGGTAGACACGGCTATATTGTGCGATCACGCCATTCATGAATTTTCTGCGCTCCTCACTCCCTCCATGTATCAGGATACTGTCTGCTGGTGATATCATGACCAACGGGATCAATCCAATGTGCTCAGAAAGCTTTTGATACTCCTTCTGGTTTCTTTTGAACTGTTTCTTCTTCTGCTTCCGGATTCCACAATAGATATTCTCCTCTTTCCCCATCCTGTCAAATACGCCCTGTACCACACAAAAATCCTCATGGTGTCGTACATTCTGACTATCCACAGGATTCAGGTTACTTTTACACAGTGCCAGGTAGTGGACTGCATCAAAAATATTAGTTTTCCCAACCCCATTTTCACCGACGAAACAGTTAATCTTAGCTGACAGAGGTATATCAACCTGTTCATAATTCTTAAAATTAACCAGAGATAGCGATTTCAGATGCATACACAAAATTACTATTTTTGTGTCCCCACAGCCGCCAATTTTACAAAAAAGGATTACTTTTGCGGAAGTTTTTGAGAACCAACAAAATTACCTATAATGGCGAAGAAGAAAAGTGTGAAGCAAACGGACAAGAACCTAGAAGGCATCGAACAGGCTTTAACACGTTCGGAACAATTCATTGAGGACAATCAAAAAACACTTACATACATCCTTGGAGGGATCATCCTGCTTTTACTGATAGTTATCGGAGGCAATCGATATTATCTTAAGCCCCTTAATGAAGAGGCAGCTTCGGACATGTACTACGCTGAACGGTTTTTTGAACTAGATTCATTCAACCTGGCACTGAATGGGTATGGCACTTATCCCGGATTCCTGAATGTGATAGACGATTATGGAATTACCAAGCCGGCAAAAATAGCCAAGTATTATGCAGGTGTGTGTTATCATCAACTGGGTGATCACGAAACCGCTATAGAATACCTGGGCAAGTTTAACACTAAAGATCTGCTGGTGGGTGCAGCCAAGTATAGTACCATGGGTGACGCCTATGTAGAATTGGGTGATTATGACAAAGCTATCTCCAGCTATAAAAGCGGAATAGAAAAATATGATAACAATTTTTCCTCTCCTATAATCCTGAAAAAACTGGGGATAGTATATGAGGAGACAGGTGATCTAGAGCATGCTCTGGAGGCTTATCAAACCATTGAAGCCAGTTTTCCTGATACCCCTGAAGGAAGAGAGATCAAGAAATATATCGGCAGGGTGGAGTTAAAAATGACACTCTAAACAGACAGGCGCTCTCACCTGAATCATGCATAATTATTTAGCCCCATGGCCTCCTCTCTGAAGAACCTGTCAGATCACGATCCGGCCACCATACCCGATGGGTCAGCCATGAAGATTGGCATTGTGGTATCGGAATGGAATGAAGAGATCACCGCTGCACTGCTTGAAGGAACTCTGAAAACCCTTGAAATCCACGGAGTAAAGAAAGAGAATATCCAGATTCGTACTGTACCCGGCAGTTTTGAAATTCCGTATGGGGCCAGGATAGTGGCCGAGCAATTTTCTCCCCATTCAGTGATTTGTCTTGGTTGCGTAATCCAGGGAGAGACCAGACACTTCGACTACATTTGTCAGGGCGTGACCAAAGGCATTACCGAACTGAACCTGGATTACGAGATCCCCTTTATTTTCGGAGTATTAACCACAGACAATCTGCAGCAGGCGAAGGACCGATCCGGTGGGAAATATGGCAACAAAGGAGATGAAGCGGCAGTCACCGCACTTAAAATGGCAGCCCTGCGAATGGGGCAATCCTCATAATTCGCTTTGCACAGAGAACCTGGAGTGTGATTATCCTGGAGCATTTAAATGTGTTGAAAGGCTGCGGAGAACGATTTGAGTAAAACAAATAATATATTCTGGTCGTGTATTTCAGTCGGAATTCCATTGGTAATGTTCAGTGGAGCGATTGTACTCATCAAATCGCCATCATTTAAACTTGAACCGGATTTGCTGAGTTTGGGAATAACGGTGGATTTGTTGCTCACCATTCCAATTGTCTATTTTCTCCTGATTCGAAAAACCCAAATTCCAAAAACAACCGTACTACCCGTAATGGTTCTTGGGATTGTTATTGGTACTTATGCATTACCCGAAAGCAATCAAACTTATGTAGATCTGTTCAAAACCTGGATAGTTCCGGTTATCGAGGTATCCGTATTAACCTGGCTAATTTTAAAAGTCAGAGGTGCAATTAAAAAGTATTCCCATCGTAAACATCTATCTCAGGACTTTTACACAACCTTAATAGAGACCTGTTATGAGGTTCTCCCCAAGAAACTTGTTCTACCCCTGGCCACTGAAGTAGCTGTGATATATTACGGATTCATTAACTGGAGCACAAAGACCCTGGATGAGAATGAATTTACCTATCATAAGAATAGTGGATCGCCTGCACTATTTGGTGCCTTTATTTTCATCCTGGCAATAGAAACCACTGTTATTCACCTTATACTCGGCAGGTGGAGTGAGATAGCTGCCTGGGTTCTAACAAGCCTTAGTATTTATGCTGTAATACAAGTTTTGGGTTTTGCAAAATCACTGGCGAGGAGACCCATAATTGTTCATGAAGAGAGACTAATATTGCGATATGGAATACTGAACGAAACGGAGATAGATTTTGAAGATATCGATTCTGTACAACTTTCCCAAAAACCTCTAGAAAAGGATGAACATATAAGAAGTTTATCTCCACTTGGCGAACTTGAACCCCACAATGTGATCATCTATTTAAAAAAGGAAAATAGACTGCATGGTTTATATGGATTAAAGAAGAATTACAAGATATTGGCCTTTCACATTGATAATGTCACCGAATTTAAAAAGCAAATGGATATCGCGCTTCAACAATTAGTAAACTAGCAGAGTATATCCTTGACCCTACCTGCTCTTTTTCGCGGGAACCGGTTTCTTGCCAGATGCCTGGTGTTTTTGAAGCTCCTCCAGTCGCTGTGCAAACCTCGATTTCTTTCTCGGTTTATTCTTTTTGGCATTGATCTTTTGCAGGATCTTCTCCTCGTCGGTAAACTGCTTGAATATGAGGTTCTGTCCCAATGTGATGACATTGGCCAGGAAATAGTAATAGGTCAGACCGGCCGAGAAGTTATTGAGGATCAGCATAAACATTACTGGCATTATATACATCATGGTCTTCATTCCCGGCATCTGACTGCTTCCGGCAGAGGCCTGGCTGTTCCAGCGCATGGAGAGCATGGTGGTAATGGTCATCAACAGGGTAAAGAGACTTACATGGTCGCCATACATAGGAATGGTAAAAGGCAGATCCAGGATTGAGTCATAAGTGGAGAGGTCATTTGCCCAAAGGAATTTTTCCTGACGAAGTTCTATGGAGGTCGGGAAGAACCTGAACATGGCATATAATATAGGGAACTGCAACAGCATGGGCAGGCAACCTCCCATGGGACTTGCTCCGGCTTTCTTATAAAGGTCCATGGTAGCCTGCTGCTTTTTCATGGCATCCTCCTTTTTAGGAAACTTCTTGCCGATCTCGTCCACCTGGGGCTTGAGCACACGCATAACCGCCTGGGATTTGTAGGACTTGTAAGTGAGCGGGAAAAGGGCGGTCTTTATGATCAGTGTAAGCAATAAGATGATGATCCCGAAGTTGTTGATCCAGTTATTTAGCCAGCTAAATATGGGTATCACCACAAACGCATTGATCCAACGAATCATAGCTCCCCCAACGGTCACCACATTTTCCAGTCCCATGTCACCATAGTTCTTTAATGAGGTGAAGTTGTTAGGACCGAAATAGAGCTGCATCCCCAAATTCTGATCACTCGTTCGATCAAAGGGCACATCAATGGCCGTGGAGTAATACCTGACATATTTACCCGGATCGCTAAATCGTTGTTGCTTGAGGTAGGCTCCCTCGAAATAGTCATCGGCTATAATGATGGTGGAAAAGAACTGATGACTGAATGCAATCCATTTAATGCGTGTAGTTTCAGTGGCATCCTCAATCTCTTTTTTGGACCTGGACTTAAAGTTCTCTATATCGCCTCCATGATATTTGTAGAAGAGACCGGTATACATGGCCTCATTCTGGTACCCTTTTTCCTGTGATGGAGCATAGAAATCCATATTGAATTCCATCCGGTCGGTCCTGTATTGATCCAATCCTTTTAGCCGCATGTCAAAATCGATCATATAATCATCCTCAAACAGCTTGTATATATAGGCTATTGAAGCTGACTCCGAGATCTCCAAGGTCATGGATAGCTGCTGATAGGAACGTCCCTCTTCACTGGTCAGTGACTCCACCTCAGGTGTGAAATAGAGCGTTCCGGTATTGATCGCCCGGTTTTCCGCAAAAAACTGAAGAGCGAATATGGTGGAATCTCCATCAAACAAGTATAGTGGAAGGGAATCATGCGTCTGGTATTCCTTTAATTGTATCTGGTAAGGGCGTCCGCCCAATGTGGAGAATGTAAGTTTCAATTTCTCCGATTCAAGGATCACTTTCTCGTCTTTTCCCATTGCTCCGGAAGCAAAATCACCCAGTTCATTGCTCAATTGCTCCATTGAAATCGAATCCTCTGTTGCCAGCAATTCCTGGTCTGCAGACTCTTGCTCAGTCCGTTGCTGAGCATCCTCTCTTGCTCTGATCTGCTCAACACGGGCAATGGAATCCTGTCTTCTTATTGCTTCTTGCTGTGCCTCACGGGCCGGTTTAGTAAATATGCTGTATCCTACCAGTATAAGTCCGATTAATCCCAGACCTATGATTGTATTCCTGTCCATATGATGGTCATTAATTCAGGCACAAAAGTAATGTTTTGGCCAGTATATAAGTAGAAAAAGAAGTAAAATCGATGAGTTTTCGGTGAAATACCCCAGGTCGTGGGCAAACCATCATTTCTGATTTTCCATGGAAGCTTTTAAGAATGCGATAAACAGAGGATGTGGATTAAGTACAGTGCTTCTATACTCCGGATGAAACTGTGTACCCACAAACCACGGATGATCAATCTGCTCCATGATCTCCACCAGACCGCTTTCCGGATTAATACCGGTGGGAACCATTCCATGGTTCTCATACTCCTCCATGAAATCATTATTAAACTCGTACCTGTGCCGGTGCCGCTCACGCACCATTTCCGTATTATAAGCCTTCTGAACCTTTGAGCCTTTCTTCAATGAACAGGCGTATCCACCCAGACGCATGGTCCCCCCTTTTTCAGTCACTCCCTTCTGCTCTTCCATAAGGTCAATTACCGGATGTGTCGTTATGTTAGTCATCTCTGTGGAATGAGCATCCGTATATCCCATCACATTGCGTGCGAACTCAATAACCGCACATTGAAGACCCAGGCATATCCCAAGGAAAGGCACCTTATATTCCCGGGCATATTTGGCTGCCAGAATCTTCCCGTCTATTCCTCGATCACCGAACCCGGGAGCCACCAGTATTCCATGATACCCCCCCAATTCTTTATTCACATTGTCTTCATTCAGGGTTTCGGAATGAACGCAGGTAATATTTACCTTCGCCTGGTTCATGGCACCTGCATGGGTAAGAGATTCAATGATCGATTTATAGGAGTCGAATAGCTCAACATATTTTCCAACCAGCGCAATTTTAATCTCCTTTTCCGATTCCTTAAGCTTGTTGAGAAACTCTTTCCAATATTTCAGCTCTGGTGTTCCCTTTGCCGTAATATTCAGGTTCTTAAGCACGATTACATCTAAACCTTCGTCGCGCATAAGCAGAGGCACCTCATAGATGGTAGAGACATCGATGGACTGGATCACTGCATCCAATTCCACATTACAGAAAAGTGCCACCTTCTTTCGCAGATCCTTAGTGAGCTCATGCTCTGTACGCAATACGAGCACATCGGGTTGGATTCCATTCTCAAGCAATACCTTTACAGAGTGCTGAGTAGGCTTTGTTTTCAGCTCCCCTGACGCAGACAGGTATGGAACAAGTGTAAGATGTATAAAAACGGTGTTTTCATCACCCAGGTCCCACCGCAACTGGCGTACTGCTTCTATATAAGGTAGTGATTCAATATCTCCAACTGTGCCCCCTATTTCGGTGATGATGAAATCGTATTCCTCTTTTCTTCCCAGAAGTGTTATTCTTCGCTTAATCTCGTCTGTAATATGCGGTATTACCTGTACCGTCTTTCCAAGAAAATCACCCCGGCGTTCCTTTGTAATCACCGATTGATAGATACGACCTGTGGTTACGTTATTGGCCTGTGAGGTCTGAATATCCAGGAACCGCTCATAATGGCCCAAGTCCAGGTCAGTTTCCGCACCATCGTCTGTCACGTAGCATTCACCATGTTCGTATGGATTGAGAGTGCCAGGGTCCACATTGATATAAGGATCCAGTTTTTGAATGGTCACTTTATATCCCCTCGCCTGCAATAGCCGACCCAATGAAGCCGAAATAATACCTTTGCCCAGGGAGGAGGTCACTCCCCCTGTAACGAAAACATACTTTGTACTACCCAAGATTATTCAGATTTTAAACGGCGTAAAAGTACTGATTAATTTGCATTTTCCATATCATCCAGGATACGTATCTTTTGCTCCAGCAGCTTGATTCGTTCATGCGCGGCCTCTATCTTTTCATGAAAACCCTGGATGGTTTCATCCGAACTGTCCGATTGTTTGAAGAAGCCAATATTGTTTTCCCAGACTCCGATATCATTCTTCAACTGTTGCAGTTTATTCACCAGTTTATCCCGTTCGAAGTTCAGTTTCATATCCGACCTTGGAGCATTCAAAATGCCTTGTACCCGGTGACGGAATTTGAAAATACTACGCTCTGATTCACCCATTCCAATCCGCTCGAGCACTCTATCCAGGGCTTGCCGGTATTGCTCCTTGATCACGTCCTTTTTACTTGCAGGCACAAAACCGATTTCATTAAACCGGGATTGGAAATCTTCCAGGGCTTCCAGATCCTTCTTTCGATCTTCGGAAGAACTAAATTGCTCCATTTGTTCCACAATGGCCTCTTTTGCCTTCAGGTTTTCATCAAAAGTGGAGTCGATATCTTCAAAGTACTTCGACTTATTATTAAAGAAAGT
>CAZURA010000092.1:0-22804 GCA_964622985.1 uncultured Bacteroides sp.
GATGTTTTTCGATCCAGAAGGTTGGAGAACGGAGTTTGGGATAAACCCGAAAATATGGGCTATCCTATCAACTCTCCCGATGATGAGCTCTTCTTTATCATGGATCAGGGGGGGATTTACGGCTATTATTCAGCCATACGTGAGGGAGGATTGGGAGCCAAAGATATCTATAAAGTCATTTTTCTTGGGTCTGAGAAGGAGTTGATATTCAGAACGGAAGATGACCTGGTAGCCGGCCCTGGACCTAAAAAGAGCGGATTTCTGAACCTGCCGGAACAGATTGAGGTAGATACAGCTTTACTATTAACTGGTCTGGTCCTGGATACTGTTGGAGGTGAGGTTCCCATTATGGCGAAGATGACCTTTATTGATCCTGCTCAAGGTACGCGGGATGCTTTCGTGGTTTCCGATGCTTCAGGTTCATATACCGCCAGGTTGCCTGAACCAAAGATCTACGGAATTGAAATCAATGCAGCTGGCTACCTCTATTTCCTGGATATAATTGATTTGAGCTCAGAATCGGGTGATGATAAGTTGACGATGAACTTTTATCTGAAAAAGGTGGAAGTAGGTACAAAAGTAGTCCTGGATAACATCTATTTCGAAACCGGGAAGTCAGTTCTCAGGCCTGAATCCTATGATGCCCTTGACCAGGTGTTCAGATTCCTGGAGAACAATCCAACCATGAAGCTGGAAATATCTGGTCATACCGACAATACAGGATCGCTCCGTATCAATCAAAGGTTGTCCAGAGAGAGGGCCAAAGCAGTGGTGGATTATCTGGTAGGAAGAGGTGTATCGCAGGAGATGCTTGTGTATGAAGGGTATGCTGATTCACAGCCAGTAGCGCCAAATAATACTGCTGAAGGGAGGGAAAGGAACCGAAGGGTTGAGTTTAAGGTCCTGTCTAAATAGAACCCTGTTTTTTAACAATTTCTTTCCTGCAGGAAAGTGTTACTTTTGTCGGAAATATTCCATGTAATCCTTATTTAGTTTAGTGTGAAAAAAACAGCGTTTTACCAGCACCATCTTGATTTGGGTGCAAAGATGGTTCCATTCGCCGGATTTGAAATGCCGGTGGAATACCGTGGCGTCAGGCAGGAGCATACCCATGTGAGAGAGAATGTGGGTCTATTTGATATCTCCCATATGGGAGAAATCTGGATTAAGGGTCCGGAAGCGTTTGAACTGGTACAGAGACTTACCTCCAATGATGTGGGAAAACTTAGTCCAGGAGCTATTCAGTATACCTGCTTTCCTAATCATCAGGGTGGGATAGTGGATGATCTGCTGGTATACCGGTATGAAGAGGAGAAGTATCTTTTGGTGGTAAACGCTTCCAACGTGGATAAAGACTTGAAATGGATCCTTGACCATAACGATCGGGGAGCCGTGGTGGAAGATGCATCCGACCGCATTTCTCAGCTTGCCATACAGGGTCCCAATGCCATGAAATTGCTTCAGCAACTCACTCCGGTGGATCTGGCTGAGATCAGCTATTACCGTTTTATCACCGGTGAGCTGGCAGGGGTAAAAGAGGTGATTATAAGCAATTCAGGGTATACCGGAGCTGGAGGATTTGAGTTGTATTTCTATAGCGAGGAAGGCAGTCAGCTTTGGGAAAAGCTCTTTGAAGCCGGGAAAGAGATGGGGCTGGAACCGGCAGGATTGGCAGCCAGAGATACACTTCGACTGGAGATGGGATTTTGTCTCTATGGGAATGATATTGATGAGACCACATCTCCCCTGGAAGCAGGACTTGGGTGGATCACTAAGTTTACCGAAGGGAATGATTTTATTAACCGTATGTCACTGGAGCAACAGAAATCCAATGGGCTGAGAAAAAGGCTGATAGGTTTTGAGTTGATGGATCGTGGTATTCCCAGACAACACTATCCTATACTCAATTTAGCTGGGGAAACCATTGGGGAAGTGACTTCCGGAACCATGTCCCCCATGTTGAATAAGGGCATCGGTATGGGATATGTGGAGACCGAATATGCTGTGAAAGGATCAGAGATCCGGATAGGAATCAGGAATAAACAGATCCCGGCGGTGATAGTTAAGCCTCCTTTTTATAAATCAATTGCATAGCTGAGAGCGTATGGAGAAGCTGAAGATTGAGGTGTGTTATTCACCGGCCCTTTTTCCCTACTACGAAAACCATGAAGCCATTGTGGTGGTGACGGACATTCTTAGGGCCAGTTCAGCCATAGTCACCGCTTTTATGAATGGTGTAGAGAGAATTATTCCTGTGGGCACACTGGAGGAAGCCAAAGCTTATAAGGACCAGGGATATATGGTGGCAGCTGAAAGGGATGGTATCGTAAGGGATTTTGCCGATTTTGGCAATTCACCTTACAACTTCACCCCTGAAAGGGTAAGGGGAAACCAGATCGTATATAGCACTACCAATGGTACACATGCCATTAAGCTGGCCTCCACGGGTTGCCAGGTACTTATTGGAGCTTACCTGAATATTTCTGCTCTGGCCAGTTATATTCGTAAAGAAGGGAAGGAGCTACTCATTTTATGTGCTGGATGGAAAAACAAATTCAATTTGGAAGATACGCTTTTCGCAGGTGCGCTGGCGGAGATGGTACTGGAAGACGACCGGTTCTATACTATATGCGACGCAACTCTGGGTGCCATGGACCTGTATGATGCCGCCAAAGTGGATATGATGGGATATATCGAGAAAGTTGCCCAGAGGCACAGGCTGAAGAAAAACAACCTGGATGATGTCATTGAGTATTGTCATGAGTTTGACAAAACCCAACTGTTGCCGGTACTGAAGGATAATTTCCTGGTATCGGTTTAAAGTTTTCCACAATACTTGGTTTGGTATTGTATTAAGTGTAATTTTGATTGTTATTTTGATAACAAATCCAGTATCGTTCACCATTAAACTATTTACGAATGAAGAAGTATAACTTTTCAGCAGGACCATCTATCTTATCGCCTTATACGATTAAAAATACTGCAGAAGGAATTCTGGACCTGGATAATTCCGGACTCTCTGTGATGGAGATTTCGCATCGCAGTAAGGAGTTTATGGCCATAATGGATGAGACACAGCAATTGTTTGTTGAGTTACTGGATATCCCGTCCGGCTACAGTGTTTTGCTACTCCAGGGAGGAGCAAGCATGCAGTTTTGCATGGTGCCATACAACTTGTTGAAATCCAAAGCAGCCTATCTGGATACGGGATCCTGGGCCAACAAAGCGGTAAAAGAAGCCAAGCTTTTTGGAGAGGTGGATGTGGTCGCCTCTTCCAAAGATACCGTCTATTCTTACATTCCCAGGGATTATCATATTCCATCGAATGCCGATTATTTCCACATTACCACGAACAATACCATTTACGGGACTGAGATCAAAGAGGATATGGATGTGGAAGTACCTCTGGTGGCTGATACCTCATCTGATATTTTCAGTCGTCCCATGGATGTTTCAAAATATGCCGTCATCTATGGAGGGGCGCAGAAGAACCTGGCGCCATCCGGTGTTACCTTTGTGATCATCAAGGATGAAATCCTGGGGAAGGTGGAGAGGGCCATCCCTACCATGCTGGATTACAGGACCCATATCGATAAGGGATCGATGTTCAATACCCCTCCAGTTGTAGCCATTTATGCTGCTATGCATACACTGCGCTGGTATAAAGAGCAGGGCGGAGTGGCAGCTATGCATAAACTAAACGTGGAAAAAGCAGGTATCCTCTATGAGGAGATTAACAGGAACTCCATATTTACTTCCAATATAGGGAATGCGGATGATCGCTCCATAATGAATGTCACCTTTGTCATGAAAGAGGAGTATAAGGAGAAAGAGGCCGACTTCCTCTCTTTTGCGACAGAGCGTGGAATGTCCGGAATTAAAGGACACCGGTCTGTAGGAGGATTCAGGGCTTCCATCTATAACGCCATGCCGCGTTCCTCAGTGGAAGCACTGATCGATACCATGCAAACATATGAAAAGAGTCTGTAATCCAGAAAAAACTAGCAGAAAGCTATGGCAAAAGTATTAATAGCAACAGTAAAACCCTTCTCTGCCCAGGCAGTGGAAGAGGTAAAGGGTGTTTTCAGCAAAGCAGGTTATGAGGTGGAGGTATTGTCAAAATATCCCGATCAGTCTGATCTCGTGAAAGCAGTGGCCGGCGTGACTGCCCTGATCATTCGAAGTGATAAGGTGGACCGGGAGGTAATTGAAGCTGCCAAGAACCTGAAGATCGTAGTTAGGGCGGGAGCCGGATATGACAATGTGGATCTTGAAGCTGCCACCGGGAATGGTGTGGTGGTAATGAATACACCGGGTCAGAATTCCAATGCTGTGGCCGAACTGGCATTCGGAATGATGGTATTTATGAACCGGAACAGACTATCCCCGGCTACAGGAAGTGAGTTACGGGGTAAAAGCCTGGGTATCCATGCTTACGGTTATGTGGGCAGGATAGTGGGTTTGATTGCGAAAGGCTTTGGGATGAAGGTTCATGCCTATGATCCCTATGTTGATCCGGTGATCATAAAGAATGACGGAGTAGAGATTGAATTATCTGCAGAAGAGCTCTACAGCAAATGTGAATACATTTCCTTACATATTCCTGCCAATGCGGAAACCAGGGGATCTGTCGATTTCGATCTGATGAACCTCATGCCTAAAGGAGCCACTGTAGTCAATACGGCCCGGAAAGAGGTGATCGATGAAGCAGGATTGCTCAAGATATTCCAGCAAAGGGAGGATTTCAGGTACATCTCCGATATTGCACCGGATTGCAAGGAGGAACTGGAAGAAAAATACCCTGACAAGATATTCTTCTCCCCCAAGAAAATGGGTGCGCAAACCGCCGAAGCCAATTTAAATGCGGGTGTGGCCGCAGCTAATCAGATAGTCGGTTTCCTTGAAGAGGGAGATACAACCTTTAAAGTCAATTAATTTATGGCAGTTTTACATGCGTTCAGGGGGGTCAGGCCCGTGAAAGATAATGTGAAAGAGGTGGCCTCCAGGCCCTATGATGTGTTAAATTCTGCGGAGGCACGAGAGGAGGTGAAAGGAAATCCCTGGTCTTTCCTCCACGTAGTAAAACCTGAGGTGGATTTGCCGGAGGATGTAAACCTCTATTCCGATGAAGTATATCAAAAAGGAAAACAGAACCTGCAAAAACTTATAGCTGAAGGTTATTTTGTGCAGGATGATAAGGAATTGCTCTATGTATATGGGCAAACCATGTTTGGGAAAACCCAATATGGTATTGTGGGATGTGCTGCAGTTAACGATTACCTGGACGATGTGATCAAGAAGCATGAGTTGACCCGTCCGGATAAGGAAGAGGACCGGATGAATCATATCCGGGTGACAAGCTTTAATGCAGAACCCGTCTTCTTTGCGTATCCAGACCATGAGGAGCTGGATGCCCTTGTGGAGAGAGTGATAGCCAGAGAGGCAGAATATGATTTCATTACAGAGGACGGAGTGGGACATCACTTCTGGCTGATTTCCGATACCGGGGAGATCAACCGTATCATTGAGATATTTGACAGGGAGATACCATCTACCTATGTAGCTGATGGTCATCACCGGACTGCTGCAGCGGCCCTGGTAGGTAAAGAACGAAAAGAGAATAATAGCGACCACAAAGGGGATGAGGAGTATAACTACTTCCTGGCAGTTCATTTTCCGGCCTCCCAGCTGACCATTATCGATTACAACAGGGTAGTGAAGGATCTGAACGGACTATCACCGGAAGAATTTCTGAAAGAGCTGGACGAAGGCTTCATTGTGGAGGACAAAGGGCCAGAGACTTACAAACCTGACCAACTCCATACCTTTGGAATGTATCTGGAAGGGAGATGGTATTCGCTTACAGCCAAGCCAGATACATACAGGGATGACGATCCCATCGGATGTCTGGATGTAACTGTACTTTCGGAGCAGGTATTGGGTCCGTTGCTCGATATTACTGATCTCAGAAAATCAAAGCGAATAGATTTCGTTGGAGGGATCAGAGGACTTAAAGAGCTTAGCAACAGAGTGGACAGTGGTGAAATGGCAGTGGCATTTGCTCTCTATCCGGTTACCATGAAGCAACTGATGGATATCGCCGATAACGGGATGATCATGCCACCGAAAACCACCTGGTTTGAACCTAAATTACGTAGTGGCCTGGTTATACATTCCCTGCAATCCCACTAGCGCATTGGCTGCGCCGAGCTCGCAGGCTCGGTTCCACTAGGCTTTGCTTCAGGGTAAGCTAGCGCAATTTAAATAATCTATGGATCGAGGAATGCTCGCAGCCTGCTGCGAGATGATTCAATAAATGCTATATTCGGGCATGGGAATTGTCGAGAATCTTCAAACACTAAAGGAACAAATTCCTGATCATGTAACACTGGTGGCCGTCTCCAAAACCAAACCGGACGAGATGATCCAGGAGGCTTATAAGGCAAATCATCGTGATTTTGGTGAGAACAAGGTCCAGGATCTGGTTGCTAAACAGGAACGATTACCCGATGACATCAGGTGGCACATGATCGGACACCTGCAATCCAATAAGGTAAAATACCTGGCCCCATTTGTTCATCTGATACATGGGGTGGACAGCCTCAAATTATTAGGTGTGATCAACAAAGAGGCGATCAAGCATTCCAGAGTCATTGATTGCCTCCTCCAGATGCATATTGCACAGGAAGAGACAAAATTTGGTCTCTACAGGGATGAATTGGAGGAGATAGTAAGCTCAGATTCTTTCCGGGAGCTGCGGCATATCAGGATCAGGGGATTAATGGGGATGGCAACTTATACGGAAAATTCAGAGCAGATCCGGGAGGAGTTTCGGCTCCTAAAACGTATATTTGAGGAGATGAAGGCTTCTCATTTTTCTGAGGAACCAACGTTCGACCAGATCTCTTTTGGTATGTCAGATGATTTTCAGCTGGCCATTGAAGAGGGGAGCACTATGGTGCGAATAGGAAGCCTGATTTTTGGTCCCAGGAACTATTAAAATAATCCATATGATTAATCTAGCCACCACTTATGCCGGTCTGAGGATGAAGAGCCCGGTGATAGTCAGCAGCAGCGGATTGACCAATTCCATACAACGTATTGAGAAGATGGCTGCTGCCGGCGCTGGAGCAGTGGTCATGAAGTCGCTGTTCGAAGAACAGATTATCCACGAAGCAGGTAGTATGTTAGCCGAAAGTGATTATCCGGAGGCAGGAGATTACCTTCGTACCTATGCCAGGGAGAACTCCCTGGACAATTACCTCTCCCTCATAAGTGGTGCCAAAGAAAAGGTGGATATTCCCGTCATTGCCAGTATCAACTGTGTGAGTTCGGATGAATGGATCGACTTCGCCAACCAGATTGAACAGGCCGGAGCCGATGCACTGGAATTAAACATATATTTCTTACCCATCGATAAGGATAAGGATTCGCGGGAGTATGAGATGGCATACCTGGACCTGGTTTCCGCGGTGAAGAAGAGGACGACACTTCCGGTAATTGTCAAGCTGGGGAATGGATTTTCCAATATTACATGGATGGTGAATCAACTCTATCAGAGGGGTGCATCAGCTGTGGTACTGTTTAATCGCTTTTATACCCCTGATATCAATACAGATGATTTCACTTTTGGATCCTCAGAGGTGTTGAGCACACCGGCTGATCTTCGCATCTCCTTACGATGGATCGGAATCGTTTCATCACAGGTAGAACAGATGGATCTGGCAGCCTCCACCGGAGTACATAGTGGAATTGCGGTGGTAAAACAGATTCTGGCCGGTGCCACTGCAGTCCAGGTTTGCTCTGTATTATATCGGAATGGCATAGATTACATCCGGGATATCCTTACCGAAATGAAAAAGTGGATGGAGAAACATGACTATGAAACTCTTGATAACTTCAGAGGAAAAATGAACTACAGTAGTTTGAAAGATCCTTCAGTCTATGAAAGGGCTCAGTTCATCAAGTACTTCTCAAAGGTGCATTGATTACCTCTTCAGTAGTTGGTAACCACCTTAATCAGTTCGCTGAGAAGAGGCTTTTTCTGGTCATCAATCTTGTTCAGCAGGGACTTTAGTTGATCCGCCAGCCGATTCCTTTCCTCCTCCTCAATCTCTCCAATGGCCTCCTCAATTACCGTAAAGGCTTCAATAGCAGCCTCATAGTCTCCGGCGCTGATCACTTCTACGAAAGTGCTGATGTGTTTACCGTAGGAGAGTCCGTTTTGCCAGCAGGCTGATACCAGGGTGGACTGAACCTGGCTGTATTCAGGATTTGCTATGGCTTCGGTAAGGAGGAGTACGGCTTCTTTATCCTTCAGGTCGTTCAACAAAGAGGCAATCTCCGATTTGACCTCCAGGTCCTCCCGGTCCACCAGGAGATCAAACAGTTCAGGCAATATGGAGACATCTCCATGGATTCTCAACTCCTTAACCGTATCCAGTATGGCCAATCGGTTACCTGAACGCAGGGCCCTGATCTGATCTTTAAGTCTGTTTGCCTTTTTGTTCTCTGCTTCCATGTGATCAATTGCAAAAGCGTTCGTGTAGCTCACCTGCTTCGTATATACCGTACTGGTATGCTTTCTGATAGCAGGAACAGGCAGCGGAATGGTTCCCAAGTTTTTCTGAGAGTTTTCCTTTTTCAAACCAGATCTCTCCATTTAATGGATCCAGGTCCAGAGCCATGGACATATCTTTTTCGGCATATCTCGTGGTACCGGTGGAGGCATAGGTCATTCCCCTGGCAAAATAGTACTCCGATTTTCCTTTGTCCAGTTCCAGTGCGTGGTTAAATGATTGAATGGCATCCAGGTATTTCCTGTTGCGGTATTGTATCATTCCTTTCCTGTACAGAGCCTCATCGTCCCCCGGAAAATAGGAGAGGTAGAGATCCATATCCTGTATGGCACCTTCCAGATCTCCTTTCTGTCCCAGAGCTTCTGCTCGTTGTACATAGGCATCAAACCTGGCAGGATCCATCTTGATTACCCGGTTAAGTCCAATGATAGCTTCCTCCACATCCCCATCCTCCATCTGAAACAGGGCCAGTTGTTGGACCGCATCCAGGTTTCTGATGTCACTTTTTACCGCCGATCTGATTTCAGACCGGGAAGCTTTCATATTTCCAAGTTTGGCATAAAGATCGGATTTCACTGACTGTATGATAGTACGTTTGTATCCCTGTTTTTCCAACTTATTCAACTGGTTGATCGCTTCCAGGTAATCGCCGTTCTCTTGCAGGAACAAGGCTTCCCGATACGCTTTATCTCCACTGCTGTACCACTTCTTCTCATTCCACAACTGCTGCCATCCAGCAGATCCTTCCAGTGTAGCCAGATCCTCATCCAGTAAAATTGCAGATTCTGCTACTTTAAATCTCGATCCCAGATGAATCCTCAAATAATTCAAAGCCTGCTCCGGGTGATTCAGTTTGACCTCAGTCCTGGCAAGGTATAAGCTTCCCATCCCTTTTCGTCTCTTTTCAGTCTCATAAAATGCATCCTTTGCGGCAGGGTATTTCCTCAAGGCAAAGTAGGAAATACCCAGATGGTACAGGATATCTGTATCCCCCGGCTTTAGCTCCAGTGCATCTGCAAGATGAATAACAGCAGAATCGTATAACTCCTGACTCATACAAGCCCTGCCGGCCAGGTATGGATTGTACCCCTGACTCAATCCAAGGATTGAAATCAGCAGAGTAGCAGTCAACAAGGTCACTTTTCGCATTATACCCTCATTTGGTTTCAATAAACACATTATTATCGTCACCTGAAAAGACATAAATAAACCCGGTATGAGTGATGATTTCTATCCCTGACAACCGGTATTCATGTACATCGCAAATATAATAATAGACACCGGGAGCCACCAACTGATCACTATTGATGATCTTTCCATCCCAGTTAATATCTGGATCCTCAGTCTGGAATACCAGGATACCCCAACGGTTAAAAATACGCATATCCACCCGCTCCACGTAAGAGGTTCGCATAGGCTGGTATATATCATTGATCCCATCCCCGTTGGGCGAAAACACATTGGGAAGCACATAGTTAGAGCATTCATCCAAACAGAGCAGCACCGAAGGATTCGACTCGTTGTCGAAAGAATCAACTGCTGTGACAAAATAACAGCCGGTCAACGAGCTTTGCGGAAAATGGTTGTATACGGTATCGGTGATGTCTCCAAACTGAGCTACGGGCATCGGCGGTATTTCGAGTGTGGGACTAAAGTAAAGATTGTAACCTACCACATCGTGGGCACAGGAATAATCTGAATAGTTCCAGGTCAAGTGGTTGTATCCGCTGTCACAAACTGAAAAGCCATTCAGATGGGGAGGGCATGGTGCTGTGGAATCCACGGGAGTAGTGCAGGCAGTGTGACTGTAGTTTACATTCTCGAAAAGCTCACCATTCAACAGCCTCCAACCTGTACTGGTTACCCGGTAACAATATTCTACTCCATTGGCTAAACCTTCATCCACATATATATCCTCGGTGGTAAATCCTATGGAATCGTATTCACCGCTGCTTGAATTTTGGCGGAATATGGTATAGTCGTAGTTTATCCAGGGCACATTCTTCTGCATATTAAGTTCAATGCGGTTATCCCTGCCTGTCAGATCGGGATAGAGTGAGGAAGCTGATTCGGGTGTGCCAATCAAAAACCTGAGTCCCGGTGCATCATTATACAATTCAACTTTATAAGACCAGGGATATTGCAGTGTATTCACATTTTCATCCAGCCAAACGGTATCATTCAGGTCTGATGTGTTAAACGATCCTACCTCTACAGGATTTTGACATATCAGGTTGTTTGCCCTGTAGATGATATATTCGTATGGACCTGTGGCAGGAATGGTATCCAATCCCGTAGGTTTTGCCCAAGAGATACGTATGGTCCCGCTACCGGAGTGGTCAGTCACACTTACTTCCAACACGGAAGGTGAACCTTCTACCAGGGGGGTACAGTTTTCGGGAGATGGAAAGCTCAGGGAACCATCCGGATAGACCGAAACGATCACATAACAATACTCATTCCCCTGGGGTAGTCCCCGTCTCTCGTTATCATCCACAAAGAGTGTATCTAACCTGTCGCTTGTGGTCCCTACTAAATCGTACCCGGTTTCCGGCGGGATCCCGCCATAGCAGCTATCAGGAACATAAGCAGCCGGTCCGGTCTTTCTGTAAATCTGATATCCAGTCACAGGTTGACACGTATCAGCTGACCAGATCACATTGACCGAATTACTTCCGGGGATTAATACGGGGGTCTCAGGTGCCGGCCCCAGTACTCTGATAGTCACATTACGTATGTCCACCAGTGGTGTTTCAGGATTACTATCCTCCGCTTTAAATACCACGGTGTAAAACTGTTCCCTGACGTGATGACAATCGGTTTGCCAGTAAAACCTCGCCTTGCTGAATCCCAGTGTCCTGGAAGCTTCATCCACCGTATAGGTGGCTGGACTCACCTCCACCACAAGTGGCCCTCCTGCAGCCGACTGTGTGATAGAATCGTTGTCTTCGTCAGTGGCGATGACATCGAAAGAGAGGACCGTACCTGCCACGATACAAAACTCCCCCGGGTCGGTTTGAGAGGGAGGATGATTATCGGTGTTGTACACCTCGATCTGCATGTCCCGAACAATATTACCGATTTTGACCCCTTTTCTCCACTCTTCCACATCAATGGCAATGTTGTACCATCCCGTATCAACGGGAGTAATCCAGATCAGATCACCCGTAAGGGGATCCACAAATAAAGTATCGGAGGCAGGAGGAAGGGTATATCCTTCAATGGGCCTGCCATCCTGTTCCGTACAAACAGTCAGCTTGTAAGAAATGCTGTCACCATCAGGATCATAAGCAGCCGGATTATGAATAAAAACCTGGCCTAAAGCTGCCCTGTCGATTGGAGGATTGAGCAATATGGGGGTTGAGTTATTTCCCAGTGTGGGATTGATAAGAATGGTGGTCTTTATGGAAAAAACCACATTTACCGAGTTAGGAATATTCTTTACATAGTCGTTCCGGTTAGGATCCTGAACTACAATTTCATATACTCCCGGTCCGGGAAAAGTGTGTTGAGTAATGTAGACATTCTTCTGGTAGTAGTGTGGTAGTTTGGTGATTGAAATGCGTTCAGCGTAGGAGAATGTGTTATCCCCCCATTGAACCTCCAACCGGTTGCGATCGGCCTGACTCAAGGTGTATGTGAACGTGGTGATGGTAATCTCATAAGTGAGTTCATCTATTTGTGATAAGGTAATCTCACCAGCCCTGTTATGGGTACCCATCAGGGGTGAAACCAGATACACCAGAAATAATATGGGAAGACATAGTCTCTTCATCCAAACACTTTCTCCTTTCACTTCAGCAATACTTCAGCTTCATGCTTCTTCACGTCAAATTTTATACCAGTTTCCCTTTTCTTAAACCCAAAAATCACAAGATTTGTTTGATCCGGGTAGATATCGGTAAGTAAAGCGTTGTAAATGTACAAAGAATTTGGTTTTGACGGGAGTGAGCTTTCCATCTCTATGACCATACTCTCTTCGTTTAGCAGCACGGTATCGACATGAATGATCAAACCGGGATAAGAGCCATTGATGGAAATCCTGAAGTGATCATTCAGGTACTCCTTAAACCAGGGGATTTCCCGTTTCTCCCTTGAGGTAAAGTCGATGGGTTTGCTATGGTAATGAAAATAGGCGGTTTCCCAATCGTCTCTGAATGTTTTCATGCTGATCTTTAGCTTTCCGTTTTCATATGTTATATTCGTAATGGAAAGATGAAGCGGATGAGCCGGAGAACCCGCAGATAACAGCATTGCCAGTATGACCATACCCATTGTCCTCATGACTCTAAAAGTACACAAACTTCTATTGCTTTAGCCACCCATGTCACTTTTTGAACTCTATTTCAAGCTGGGGCTTCAGCATATTGCCGATCTGAAGGGGTATGATCACATATTGTTCATCCTGACCCTCTGTGCCGTATATAGCTTAAAAGAGTGGAAAAGAGTACTTATTTTGGTAACTGCTTTCACTTTGGGCCACTCCTTCACCCTGGCACTGGCCACCCTGGATCTGATCAGGATGGATGGCGATCTGATCGAATTCCTGATTCCGATGACCATCTTCCTTACGGCACTCGCTAACCTGTTTACCAAGCAGCATCAGGTATCACCGACCCTTCATTACCTGAAATATTCGGCAGCCCTCTTTTTCGGTTTGATACACGGCCTGGGCTTCTCTAACTACCTGCGTGGGTTGCTGGGTAGTGAAAGAGGATTGGCTCTCCCCCTCTTCTCTTTTAATGTGGGGATTGAAGCAGGACAGATTGTCATTGTTGCCGCGATCATGCTACTTACCAAGGTCGTGGTGGATCTGTTTAACTATCCAAAACGTGATTGGTACACTCTCCTGTCCGGTGCCGGACTGGGGATCTCTCTGGTACTGATGATCGAGCGATTTCCTTTCTGATGGAGTGGTCTGATATATTAAAGGATTTTGAAGGATTCCTCAAACTGGAAAAGGGGCTGACACCAAACTCCATAACAGCTTATCTGGCTGATCTCCAGAAATTAATTCAATTTCTGGAAATGAGACAAATGACTCAGGGAGCTCACGAGCTGGATCACGATGATCTTCACCAATTTCTGATATGGATAAGCGAATTAGGATTATCTGCCAGGTCACAGGCAAGGATCCTTTCAGGTCTCAAAGCTTTTTACAGATACCTGCTGCTGGAAGAACTGGTGCTGAAAGATCCTACTGCTTTGCTGGAAGGCCCGAAGTTAGGCCGGAAACTGCCTGAGGTCCTTTCGATCATGGAGATAGATCGAATGCAGGAAAAGATAGATCTCAGCAAGCCGGAGGGACGCAGAAACAAAGCTATGGTGGAAGTTCTCTATAGCTGCGGGCTTCGGGTCAGTGAACTGGTAGGACTGCAGATATCTAATATCTACAGAGCTGAAGGATTTATCCAAATCATCGGGAAGGGAGATAAGGAACGACTGGTACCTGTCAGTCAGCGTGCTCTTAAGGAGATTGACCTCTACCTGCCTGACCGGAATTCACTAAAGATCCAACCTGGAAATGAAGATATACTCTTTCTGAACCGGAGAGGCAGGATGTTAACACGTGTTATGGTATTCACCATCATCAAAGAGCTTGCCTCGGCAGCTGGTATTAAGAAGAAGGTCAGCCCACACACTTTGAGACACTCTTTTGCCACGCACCTGGTGGAAGGGGGAGCTGATCTACGTGCCGTACAGGAGATGCTGGGTCATGAATCTATCATCACTACTGAGATCTATACCCACCTGGACCGGGAATACCTCAGGGAGGCTATTATCAGCTATCACCCCCGTTCGAATAAAGGGTGATGGGTGATGGGTGGTTGGTGATGGTTTTTTCTTATTTTAGTAGTTCTTTACTAAAAAGAGTGGAATGAAAGCAATGAAGCTTACAGGCATCCGGCAAATGGAGATGATGGAGGTGCCTACTCCAGAGCTCCAGAAACCAACAGATGTGCTAATTCGTATGAAAATCCTGGGTGTTTGTGGTTCGGACATACACTATTACGTGTCAGGTAAGATCGGAAGCCAGGTTGTGAAGTATCCTTTTGCCGTAGGTCATGAATGTGCAGGAGAGGTGGAATCGGTGGGAGAGAGGGTGACCCGCGTAAAACCCGGGGACCGTATAGCTGTAGAGCCAGCCATGCCGTGCTGGGAGTGCGACCAGTGCCTGGCAGGAAGACCACATACTTGCAGGAACTTGAAGTTCCTGGGATGTCCAGGTCAGGCCGAAGGCTCCCTGTCCGAATTCCTAGTGATGCCCGAAACCAGTTGCTATAAAATTCCTGATAGTATCTCCTATGACGAAGCTGCCATCTCGGAGCCATTGGCCATCGGACTCTATGCAGTGAAACAATCCATACCCATGGAGGGAGCCAAGGTGGGGATCCTTGGCTTTGGTCCCATAGGAATGAGCGTCATGTTACCGGCGCTGGCTATGGGTGCTAAAGGGATTTATGTGACAGATAAGATTGACGAGAGGCTTCAGATAGCGCGAAAGTGTGGGGCTACATTGACGGCCAATCCGGATAAGGAGGATGTGGTGCAACAAATAAGCGAAAAAGAGCCTCAGCTACTGGATGTGGTATTCGAGTGCTGTGGTCAGCAAGAGGCTGTTGATCAGGCTGTAGATTTACTGAAACCTGGTGGTAAACTAATGATTATTGGCATTCCGGAGTTCGATCGATGGACCTTTCCGGTAGATACTTCAAGACATAAAGAGTTATCCATTCAGAATGTAAGAAGGCAAAACGATGCCGTTGAGCAAGCACTGGATTTGATGGCACAGGGAGTGATCAAGGTGGATGCCATGGCTACCCATCGATTCAATTTTAAAGATACCCGGGAGGCATTTGATCTTGTTGCCACGTATGGTGATGGAGTGATGAAAGCCATGATCGATTTCTAGAAAATCACCATCTTACGATGAAGAATTATCTCATATAAATTATAAACAGATGAAAACTTTTACACGTATTGCGCTAGTTTGGCTTATACCATTAGCAACATTGGCCCAGCCTGAAGTGCCGGTTGAGGAGTGGACTGGAAAGACCATACTTCTCATTGGTGCTCATCCCGACGACGACTCCTATTCTATGGGAACACTGGGATTGTTGAATGCCAACGGAAACGAGGTCTATATAGCCATACTAACCACAGGTAATGTGGGCACGCTGGATCCTGACCTGGGAATGATGGATCTGGCTCAAATTCGGAAGCAGGAGGAGCAGGCAGCCCTTGCCACTATGGGTATTCCGACGGGCCATTATATAAACCTGGGGTATGACGATGGAATGCTGGAGTACGAGAATACCAAAGAAGTGGTTATGAAGCTGGTGAGACTTATACGGAAGATTCGACCCGATGTACTTTTTGCATTCGATCCAGGTAAAGGAGAGGTCCGCTGGCATAAAGCCGACCACAGGGCTGCTTCCTATCTTGCTGCAGATGCTGCCAGAGCAGCCATGTGGCCCCTTATGTTTCAGGGACAAATTGCACTGGAGGGATTGGAAGCCCATATGGTGGAGGAGTATATGCTTTATGATTCAGCAGATGAGGACAAGAACACCTGGGTGAATATTTCAGGATGGGATGAGAAAAAAATCGATGCCATGTCTAAATATGTGAGCCAGTTCAGCTCAGGATGGTATGATTACAAAGGTCCCGAACTCATGCCGGAAGAGGAGAAAAAGGTAAAGGCTCAATTGAGAAAACGGGTATATTACAAAGATGGAAAGCCCATGGAAGGTTTCCGTTATTATAAGGGATTGCCTGACAGAATAGGACGATAATCAGATACGCTGCTCTAAAACTATCTAACAATGAAAGCTTTGACTATAATACTGTTAGCGTTATTACTGCCTGTGGTTAACAGCTGCAATACACCCAAAGTAGGCATTGGTGTACAAGCTCCCAGTGGGGCAGAAGTTCTTTTCGATGGAAGCCGCCAATCGTTGGATGAGAACTGGACATACTGGGAAGGACCCAGGTTTGCCTCTGAAATGCCCATAAAATGGGAGATTGTAAATGATCCGGTGGAACCGGGAACCGTGATGAACAGTGACGATCCTGCCGCTGCAGGAGGATTGTACGGATCGGCCGATATCGTGACTAGAAAAGTGTATCGTGACTTCAGGCTCCATGTGGAATTTCTCATTGAAAAGAAGGGTGGTAATTCGGGGGTTTATCTGCAAAACCGGTATGAGATCCAGGTGCTGGACAGTGACTCCAGTAAGCATGGCATGGGGGCTGTGATCAATGAGATCGAATCTCCTTATTATGCCTATCACGGAGTCGGGAAATGGAACTCATATGATATTCAGTTCCGGGCCGCACGTTTTCAGGATGGGGAAAGAGTAGAGAAAGCTATGGTAACCAACTATTTCAACGGGACCAAGGTCTATGCCAATATTGAGATCAACCAGGTCTGGGGAGGAGCCAATTCCGGGATTGATGGTGGTAATGATGGAGGTAAAGAAATTACCGATTCACCTGGTGGAATAAAGCTTCAGGCAGAAGGGCACCCGGTGCTGTATAGAAATATCTGGATCAAGGAGTTGGACCTGGAAGAGGCTGATACTGATTTCTAGTTCTTTAACTGCTCGAGGAAGAATTCGATCTTACTTATGATCTCTGCCTCATCTATGGGTTTTGCCACGTATTCACTGCATCCTGCTTCTATGGCTTTCTCTCTGTCACCAGCCAGTGCGTATGCAGTTTGTGCAATGATAGGAAGGTCAGAATTGAACTCGCGGATTCTCCTGGTTGCCTCATAGCCGTTCATACCCGGCATTTTCATATCCATCAGAATGACATCAATACCAGGATTGGTTTTGCACTGTTCAACGGCTTCCTCTCCGGAAGCAACACGTATAACTTCGATGTTATTTTTTTGCAAAATGGTTTTCAAAAAAAATGCAGAGGTATTATCATCTTCAACAACGAGGACTTTTACTCTTCCGTTTTCCAACAATGGGTAGCTCTGGTTAGCAGATAATCCATCTGTAGCTACTACCTGCTCGGAGAGCTGGCATGGAAGAGTAAAACAGAAGGTTGTTCCTTCTCCTTCAGTCGATTCCACCCAGATCTTTCCGCCCAGGATCTCAACGTATGATTTGGTAATGGCCAATCCCAGACCTGAACCTTCATGTGCAAGCGTATCATCAATATCAGCTTGCTCAAAACGTAAAAAGATCGATTCTAATCTGTTTTCAGGTATACCGATCCCTTGATCCCTACAATGAAAAATCAGATCCTCACCTTTTATCCGGTAACCAAATTCGATCGTTCCTTCATTTGAAAACTTTAGTGCATTTTTTAGCAGGTTTGTTAAAATCGATTCAAGTTTTGATCTATCTGTTAAGATAGTGGCTTTCTCGTCAGGCAGCGTTTTGATACAAATCAATGCCAGACTCTTCTTTTCGGCTTCGGGCAAAAAGAAAGTATAAAGCTCATTTATCGTATCATTGACATTAAGTCGTTTAGTCTGTACCGATACTTGCCCGGTCTCGATCTTTGAGATTTCAATAATATCATTGACCGTATTTAGCATCCGGCTACCGCTCCTCTTGATGGTTTCAATATACCTCTCCTTCTGTTCACCGGATAATTCAGGTTCAAGAAGCAAATCACTAAAACCCAGGATACCGTTCATAGGTGTCCGGATTTCGTGGCTCATATTGGATAGAAAGGCTGATTTTAACCGGTCGCTTTCTTCAGCTCTCTCTTTTGCTACCTGTAGGGCCGCTTTACTCTCAGATAGCGTCTTCTTCTGGATCTCAAGTTCTCTTGTTTTGCTGAGCAATGCCTTGTTCGATCTCGTTTTGAACCTGTAAATGATAAAGAATAAGAGGGCTACAAATAATAATCCTGCTGCAATGAAGCCTGCTGAGAGTTTTACAGACTGCAGCTTTTTTTCTTCCTTAAACTTCAACTCGCGCTCTCTCTTCTCATAGTTGTATTTGGCTTCGATTTGAGCCGCATTTTTCTTGTTTTGCTCTTCTGCAATGAGATCATTCAATTCAGAAACCAGCAGCAGAGCTTCATACGCTTTTTCATAATCACCCTGTAACTTGTATAGCTTCGAGGATATGAGATAGTTTTTTTTAACGGTGACCAACGCTCTGTCTTTTTGCGCAAATCCTAATCCCTTGTGTAGATGTACTCGTGCGGAATCGTATACACGAAGCTCTATATAGATGTTTGCCAGGTTGTTATGCGCTATGGCCAGCTCCTTATCCTCTCCCATCTCATTTTTGATCCGAATGGATTCGAGGTAATAATACAAAGCCTCTCTGTACTTTTCCTGGTGGCTTTGAATCATTCCCATATTGTTCAGCGAATAAGCAATCCCCCTTTTATAATTAATCTCTCGCTTCATCTGTAAGGATCTGTTGCAATACTCCAGCGCTTTTTCATACTCTTTCAGGTGCATATAGACAATTCCCATATTGTTCAGCGTGATGGATATCTCTTTCTTATTACCCAGCTCTTCTTTTATTTGCAGGGCTCTGTGGTAATATACCAGTGCCTTTTTGTAGTCACCCAGTTCCCTGAGAATGATCCCGATGTTGTTTAAGGTTTTGGCAATGCTCTGCTGATCATCCAGTTCTTCCTTTAAACGGAGTGCCTGCAGATAGTATTCAAGGGCACGATCAAACTCTTCCATTTGCTTGTAAACCACACCCATATTGTTGTATGTTTTAGCCAGCCCCTTGGTATCTCCCATTTCAGCTTTCAGTTCCAGCGATCTGTTATAGGAATCCAGGGCCGCATCATACTGCTTTAGCTCTCTGGATATTATCCCTATGTTGTTGAGTGATTCTGAAATAGCGTGCTTATCCCCGGCTTTGACAAGCATATCGAACTCCTGTTCATAATAGACCAGGGCATTTTCAAAATCATTACCCTTTTTATAGGTTTTCCCGATAGTATGGAGCAATTTCCTCTTTTCATCTCCAGACTTTTGAGGAAGGAGGCTGATCAGACTGTCTGGACCTGGCTGTGGAAAGAGAGAAACCGAGTAAAAACAAAAGGTAAGTATGCTTAGGGTATAAGGTACGAGACGATGTTTCATATTCATTTTAATATACTGACCATTATCAATCACTCCAAAGATTTTCTATCTCTTCCAACGATTTCCCTTTGGTCTCTTTCAAATAGAACCAGGCGATGAGCAACTGGATCACCGACATGGCCGACAGGAACAGGAAGGTGAGCGAACCTCCGAAAGCATCCAGCACATAGGGAAAAAGCAAGACCACCAGGAAATTGAATACCCATTGGGTAAAAGAGGCCAGAGCCACCGCTTTTCCCCTGATCCGGTTGGGGAACATCTCTGCCACCAGGGTCCAGAACGCCGGACCGATGCATGAGGCAAAAAAGGCGATAAAGAGCATAATGCAAATGGTGGTGAAAATGGGATTCATCTCCAAATAAAAGGCGATAGCTAATAGTGCAAGTGTGACGGCCATTCCTGAAGAGCCAATAAGATAAAAGCTCCTTCTGCCCAGCCGGTCGATCAGCCACACTGCAAAAAAAGTGAAGACAAAATTGACCAGTCCGATCAGAGAGGTCTGCAACAGGGCATTCTTGATCTCTAAACCGGCAGCTATGAGGATCTTTGGAGCATAATCCACTACGGTATTGATTCCGGAGATCTGTACAAATACAGAGAGCAAAAGTCCCAGGATAATGACCTTACGAAACCTGGGTGCGAACAGCAGTTTAATGTTTGTTCTCTGCCCGTCATCGTGCAGACTCTTCTTAATCTCAGAGATTTCGAAACTGGCAAAATCTGGTCCGCCTATCCTTTCCAGTACACCTGCCGCTTTATTGGCAAACCCTGCTTTCACCAGCCATCGCGGACTTTCCGGAATAAAAAAGAGACCAGTAAAGAAAACCACGGATGGAATCAATCCGGTCCCGAACATCCACCTCCAGTTATTCTCCACATCATGCAAGGCATAGTTCACCAGGTAAGAGACCAGGATCCCCAGGGTAATGGCCAGCTGATAGATGGTGATCAGGGTTCCTCTGATCCTGGGGGGAGCCACTTCGGCCACATACATGGGCGACAATACCGATACGGCTCCTACGGCCAATCCCCCGAGTACACGGAACGCGATAAAAAAGGGCGCGGTTTTGGCCAGAGCCATCCCTGCACAAGAGACGGCAAAGAAGAGGGCCACTATGACCATTAACCGCTTTCTGCCATATCTCTCCGTGAGGGCGCCTGTTCCAAAAGCTCCCACAATACAACCCAGTAATATGGAGCTGACACCCCATCCCAGTTGCAGCTCATCCCATTGAAAATAGGGCTGGATAAAAGGTACAGCACCGGAGATAATCCCGATATCGAACCCAAACATCAGTCCCCCGACAGTTGCCACCAGGCTGATGAACCAGAGATATGCCCGACCTTTCACTACAGCTCCTTGATCTTGATGTTGCGGAACCATATTTTACTGCCATGGTCCTGCAGGCATATCTTTCCGTTTTTGGCCAGGCCGTAATCGGGATATTGATCCCACTTTCCGCTGTTTCGTCTTTTGTTCCAGTCTTCGCTCCAGGGGACAAATTCCACGACTTTTTTGCCGTTCAGCCAATATTCCGCCTTTTTCGGTGTAAATACGATCTTAGAACTGTTCCAATCCCTCACATTCACCTGTTTTTGATCGTTGGCCACGTACATGGCATAATCGGCTGCAGTTTCCTGCCATTCCTCCAGGGGATAGGGATTTCCATGTTCATCCTTAAAATTGCCATCCTCGATCAGTTGATATTCCGGACCGGTCTCATAGGGAGCTTTGTACTTCTCGCCTTCCAGCACATGGTACATTACGCCGCTGTTCCCATGGGGTCCCAGCTTCCATTCCCATTTCAGGACGAAGTTATCATACTCTTTCACCGATACTATATCCCCGCCAATGTCGCCACCTCGTCCCAAACCCACCAGGCAACCATCTTTCACTTTCCATCCTGAGATCTTATCCTCATTGAAGTTTTTCCAGCCTTTGGTGGTCTTTCCATTAAATAGCAATACCCATCCTTCTCGCTTTTCTTCTTTGGTGAGCTTGTTCGTAGTACTGCATGAGGTGAATGCCAGTATGCACACAGCCATAGCAAATAAATTGATCGTCTTCATTGATATAGTTTTAATCAATTGATAATGAATTACTCGGGTAAAGTCCACCCTTCTCTGTAGTTATGTTTGATATACTCGTTTACAGCCTCTTCCGCATTCAGCGTCACATACTTGGTATTGAAATGAGGATGTCCGTCTATCACCTGAAATTTGTCCGATTGAACCACTCTCAGTTCATCACTGCTGGTAATATTGGTAAAACGCATGTTGGCTCCGTCCCACTGCAGCTCCCTGTCAAGGCTCTGGAGGCGAACAGCCAATACACCCATCACCACCATTTCATTGAAGGGACCCGCCATATCAAAATTGGAAGTGGGTTGCAGACGGTTATCCGGACTCTCTTTGCAAGCGCGGATCCAATCCAGCTCGTGAGGTCCGTCCTGGATCCCGCCCACAGGATAATGCTCCACCCGTCTGAGTGTTTCAGGAACATCGGGCTGACGGCCCGAAAGCAACCTGGGATGAATTCCACCCAGGTTACAGATCAGTTTATCCTTGGATCCCATAAAAATGCATCCTCCCATACCATCCTCCATAATCGGTTCACCATCGACCATCTCCACAGGCCTGGAAGGCATCATACCGCCATCATACCAGAATACCTTCACTTCGGGCATCTCGACTTTCACATGTGAGGAAAGCTCCTTTCTTGCAGGAAAAGTATACTCCACTACCTCGGCCTGGGGTGCTGACTCCGTATTCACCAGTGTGGATGATCCCTGTACTTTAGTAGGATATTGAAGTTGAAGTGAGGAAAATACCGGGTTGAGGATGTGACAAGCCATATCACCCAATGCACCGGTTCCGAAGTCCCACCATCCTCTCCAGTTCCACGGAGTGTAAATTTCATGATAAGGTCGCATGGGCGCGGGACCTATAAAGAGATCCCAGTTCATGGTTTCGGGTGGTGTCATCACCTCCTTCGGGCGCTCCAAACCCTGGGGCCAGATGGGCCGGTTGGTCCAGGCATGAACTTCAGTAACCTGACCAATCTCTCCCGCCCAGATCCACTCTTCCACTGTGCGTGCTTCAGGTGCTGAGTTTCCCTGGTTACCCATTTGTGTGGCCACTTTAT
>CAZURA010000093.1:0-22794 GCA_964622985.1 uncultured Bacteroides sp.
TTTTACCCAAAATCATCCAACCGTTCCTGCAGCTCCACCTTTCGGTCCAGCAACTTCATTCTCTACTTATAGAAACCTTTTATTATCCTCTATATTAAACAAAATCGAATACTACTGCCAAGCCCCAGTTGAGGTAACCGGGTTTGACCAGCATGACAACAGTGTTTCATATATGGGAGTGGATTTGAATAAAGCCGAAAAAATCAGCTAAATGATTGTCTTATATTTGATTTCGGTTGTAACTTGTTCTATCCTAACCCTAAAACCCAAATGTCATGAAAAAGGTAGGGCTCATTCTATCAGCCATTATACTAATGGCTTCACAGGGTTTTGCACAAATTATCCATGTCCCAGCTGACCAGCCTTCCATTCAGGCTGGCATCGATTCTGCTGACGAGGGAGATACAGTACTCGTGGCTGAAGATATTTATCTAGAGAACATCACCTTTCATGGGAAACATATTACCGTTGCAAGCCACTATATTTTAGATCTGGATACCAGTCATATTTCCAGAACAATCATTGATGGAAGTCATTTCCAGAATGAGGATTCAGCTTCAACCGTACTAATGATATCAGGGGAAGACTCAACATCGGTTCTTTGCGGATTTACCATAACAGGCGGTGCAGGAACTCTTATTGATTACGAAACAGTAGGAGTTATCTCACCCTTCACGAAATCTGGAGGAGGAATTCTTATATTAGATGGGGGATGCAAGATTGAACATAATATTATTAGAGATATACTGATACAGTCTGATAGTGTAATTACCGGAGGGGGTATTTCATGTTTCTTTGGAGCCAATGAACAAACCAATTCCAAGAGTATCATTATCAGGAACAATGTGATCAAGCATAACAGATTGGAATCGCGTAGAGAAGTGATAGGTGCCGGAATATCTGTCTGGACCGGAAGTCCGGGGCAGGGTAATACAGGGAAGATTCTCATTTCTGACAACCTTGTGGATAAAAACAGCATGAAAGGAAATGGAGCGTATGGCACCGGCATTGGTCTGGGTTTATCTGTACCCACCATAAACGGAGAATTTGACATCTGTAGCAACGTGATATCAAACAATGTACTTGATGGTATTACTTGGGATCATGGGGCAGGATTATATATCTATTTCTGGAATAATGGTCCTGATCTGAATCCTTTTCCCATGATCTACAATAATATCATTATTGACAACGCTGCAGAAACGGATGGAGGTGGAATTGGTATCTGGGCCTTCCACAGCCTAACCGCACCTGGAATAAGTCCAAAACCCGTTTTGATAAACAATACAGTAGTAAACAATTCTGCATCCAGTAGTCCAGGTCTTTGGTCATATGATGTCAAGCCGCTGATTATAAATAATATCTTCTGGAATGAGCTCCCAAATCAAACCTCACCTGAGATCCGGATTCGTAATTCAGAATCCCTTCTATTCAATAATAACATCCAGGGATTAATAGGTCTATCCAGTGAGAATATTAGTGATGAACCCAGGTTCGCTGATACACTCTATAATCTGGATTCAATAAGTGCTTGTATTGGGACTGGAACAGCTTCATTGGAGTTTGAAGGAATCACTTACACTGCTCCGGCTCTCGACATTTACGGAAACACAAGACCGGATGGAATCGATAATCTGGTAGATATTGGGGCTGTGGAGTCACCATTCTTAAGTACTGTTGGAAACAAGGAAGTACGCAGTGATCTGGGTTTTTCGATCTATCCTAATCCTGTTTACAAAGAGGTAACCATCAATACTGACTATCGAGGAGTGCATACCATCGAAATCACTTCGCTTAATGGACAGGTTGTTTACAAAAGGCTCATGATGGAATCCGGTTACCTGATCGACCTCTCCCCCTTCCAGAGTGGAGTCTATTTCATCACCATCAGGTCAAAGGACTTTGTAACCACAAGGAAGACAATCAAACTTTAATTTCATTCATAACATATTGCAATCTGCAACTATCAATCACCTAATACAACTGTAGACAATAAACTTATATCCAGCAGTCGGGTAACCGGGGCGGATTGCTCCGCCCAAGTCCCCTAAGAAACGTATGTGCGAGTCCTGTTTTCGTCACCCCTTCCGTGGTGATTTTTTAATTGATTGGTATTAGGATAGATAGGTCTTTGATTTTGACGTTTTCGGGTGTCCCGCTATCTTGTAGGTATGTTTGTTCGGGAGAAAAGGAACAGGAGCGGGACGTTCAGTGTACAGATTATCGATAAGGTCGAAAAATGATCAAAATATGGATTAATACAAATCGCACATCTGATTATCACTTCTTATCACCATTTTATTAATCTACTCATCCCGACTATAGATGATTGCAAAATCACAAAGAGCGAGGAGGGGTTCGCTTTATTTAATATTAACAGGGGAGAAGAGAAATCTTTCTCCGGGGGTCGCTTAATCCTCTAAAATTCTGATCAGATCAATATTCAAATAGTATACCTCCTTCCCATCCCTCTTTGGACTGATTATTCCAAGGCCGATAAGTTCATTCATATATTTCGTCAGTGTTGTCCTGCTGGTACGATTCAATACCTGATTTAATAGCGCAGGTTTGAAATATGGTTGCCTGAAAAGGAGTTCATTTACCTCTTTATTGTACCATGTCAATCTGGCTGTTGCGTATTCCAGCGTAGCATCCATCTGTTCCAGAATCTCATCAATCAACCTGTTCGTATAGGCAGATGTATAGCTTACAGCCCTCATCATATAAATGAGCCAAGCCTTCCAGTCGCCCCGCTGGGATACAGTACCCAACCTGTAGTAATAATCTGCCTTGTTCTCAATAATATACTTACTCAAGTACAATACAGGCAAAGTCAGCAAATCCTGGTTGACCAGGTACAATAGGTTTAATATCCTGCCTGCACGTCCATTCCCGTCAGTAAAGGGGTGAATGGCCTCAAACTGATAATGAGAGATCGCCATTTTTATCAAAGGATCGGTGCTGTCTGAATCATTATCTGAAAGGTAAGTTACCAGATTCTCCAATAACTCCTTAACAACGCCTTCTCCCCTGGGGGGGGTGTAAATCACTTCTCCTGATCTGAACTCACTATTCCCACGCCTTATTACAATCTTTGATATAGGAGATCGAATTCTCTGTGAAGCATTCTTAACCTGCTGAAATACTTTTACCAGTGTTTCCAAAGTAATACTTCCCGTCTCCTTCATATTGTAAAAGCCTGTCCAAAGAGCCTCACGGTATCTCAGAACTTCTTTGGCAGCTCCAGTTGCCTGTTCTTCCCTGATTGTTTCAGAGATTGCTTTATAAAGCTCATCATCGGTTGTGAAAATATTTTCAATCTCAGAGGAGCTTTTTGCCTCTCTCAATGAAATGGTATTCACAAGCATTAATGGATCAGGAAGTCGTTGCAGGTTCTTATTCAAAGCAGCCAGATTCCTGCTTGCCAGACCCCATTCAATCAAGACTTCCTTGTCAATGATCTCTTGTGATGGGGGAAGCTTGGGAAGCTGATTGAAAGGCTTCTCACGGTCAAAGTGGGCTGTTGTGTCCATTTTTGTAACGATTTCTGCACATATCGTAAATATATGTTCATTTTCTGACAATACCCAGGCTTCATGTCCATTTATTCATAATATATTGAACATGTCAGCAGATCATGTTCAACTATTGCATGCAATTAATACAAAAACATAGCTTCCTGTCTAGATACATTGGAATCTTTATAGATACTAAGCTTCCAGAGAAAATATAGAACAAAAATCAGGGATTTATGGAATTTCTAGTACAAATCTCACGGCTGATTATCAGTATCTTAAGGGTGTTTTTATAATCTACTCACCCCGACATAACAGGAAGCCTTACACGAAAGCGTGAGGTTTCATCCGGTTTGAAATCAGATCAGTTTCCCATAAACAGGCCTGAGGAGGAATACTCAGGATCACAGGTAAGATTGACATGCAGCTTTCTGAGACCTGCTTCATCACCGGGGGTGGGAATATGAGTCAGGTGTACCTCACAGTTTCGCAGTTCGCCCAGCTTTTCGATGGCCAGCTGTGCCGCAGGACTGGAAATGGCAGATATGCCAAGCATGATCAGGGTTTCTTCAAGGTCCAGGCTGATCATCTTGCCTGTGAGAACCTCCTTTTTCAGGAAGGTCACCTTTTCTAACATGTTGGCTGGCAACAGGTGCATGCTGTCGGGGAGTCCGGCCAAGTGTTTGGCAGCATTCAGGATCAGGCTGGATGCAGAATGCATCAACGGGGAGTTCTTGCCGCTTATGACGGTGCCTTCTCTCAGTTCTATGGCGGCTCCACAAAACATCCCATCTTTCCCTTTGCCTGCCTTTCTGGCATCCTGGGCTGCCTGCCTGGAGGCCTGTACCACTTTCCGGTCCTCTACCCTGGCACTGACCTTTTCCATGATCAACTCAGCCCGGTCAAGGATATCCCTGTCCACAAGTCCCATGGCATACTCTACAGCACATCGCAGATACCTGCGTATGATCTCCTGGTGCGATGCCTCAGCGATCACAGCATCATCCACAATTCCGGCGCTAGCCCTGTTTACACCCATGTCGGTAGGGCTTTTGTACATGGATTCCTCCCCCGTTATCTTTTCAAGAATACGTTTCAGCAACGGGAAGGCTTCCACATCCCGGTTATAGTTGACTGTCTTTACATTATACGCTTCCAGGTGATGGTGGTCGATCTGTACAATGTCCTTCAGGTCCAGCGTGGCTGCTTCATAGGCGATATTCACCTTGTGTGAGAGTGGCAGGTTCCAGATGGGAAAAGTTTCGAATTTGGCATACCCGGCTTTTACACCTTGTTTGTACTCATGGTACAAGTTACCCAGACAGGTGGCCAGTTTCCCACTACCCGGTCCGGGAGCGGTCACCACCACAATGGGATTGTTTGTCTCTATGTAGGGATTGGCACCGTATCCCTGGTCACTGACGATCAGATCCACATCTGTGGGGTATCCTTTGGTAAATCCATGGGTGTAGACCCTGATCCCGTTTCTTTCAAGCTTGTTTTTGAAGGATGTTGCCTGGGGCTGGTCCTGGAATCGGGTAATGACAACGGCCGATATCTCCAATCCCCACTCCTTGAAATCATCAATGGTTTTCAACACATCTGAATCATAACTTATCCCGAAGTCGGCCCGTATTTTCTTTCGCTCGATATCCCCGGCATGCACACAGAGAATGATATCGATCTTATCTCTCAGTTCCTGAAGAAGGCGCATTTTGACGTTCGGATCGAAACCAGGGAGGACTCTGGATGCATGGTAATCGTACATGATCTTCCCCCCGAATTCCAGGTAGAGTTTTTCCTGAAAATGGTTAACACGCTCCAGGATAGAGTTGGTTTGTTCTTTAATATAGGCTTCATTATCGAATCCTATTTCAAAGGCAGTTTCAGTTTTGACAGTCATGGTTCAGGAAGAGTAAGTATTTCTTTTCAAAATGGAGTCTCAATATAGGAAATATCCTGATTTTCGGAATGAAGCGGAAAAAGATTTACTTTAAAGAGGATTGTATAGTAGATATTAAGGATCTTATGAAGAATTTTAACAAGTATAAGATGGAACTAAGGAGTCTGTTACAACATGAAGATGGTTCACGTAAATGCAGGGAAAAAGGATCCAATCTTTTATTGGTGACTCTTATTTTCTTCGTAGCTCTTCTTCAAAATTATAAGGTTTTCGCCCAATCAAATAGCCAACCAAACGTGTTGATTATTATGACAGACCAGCAATTTGCCGATGCCATGAGCTGCGTCATGGGGAATCAATACCTCCACACCCCGAATATGGACAGACTAGCAGAAAATGGAATCAGGTTCACACGGGCATACAGCCCTGATCCACTATGCAAGCCCATGCGCACTTCGATGATGACCGGAAGGTTCCCCCATGAGACAGGAGTACTTACCAACGAGAATATAAAAATCGATCCCCATAAAAATGTATTCCTGGGGAAACTGTTTAAGGAAGTCGGTTATGAAACAGCCTACTTTGGAAAATGGCATGTTGCACTTGACAAAGAACAAAAGGAAGTGCATGGGTTTGATATTCTAACGGAAGATCCAAGTCGCCTGGATCCAAATCCGGCTGCAGCATTTCTGAGACAAAAACATCAAAAGCCATTTTTTGCAGTAGCCTCTTTTCTCAGTCCACACGAGATATGCCAATGGGCACGGTATGAAAAAGTACCTGGCTGGCCTTTAGAGGAACTACCTGAAACGGATCAATTGCCTCCTTTAAAATCAAACTTTGATCCGCCTGAAAACGAAACCGATATCATGGAATTTATGCGCAAATCACACCAGGCACACCGGCTTTTCCCTGTAGGCGATTATACGGAGTATGACTGGCGCAGACTGGCCTGGGGCTATTACCGGTTGATTGAGCGTGCAGATGAATTTGTAGGAGAGGTAACCGATGCGCTGGCACAATCGGGTATGGAAGAAAATACCCTGGTCCTTTTCCTCAGTGATCATGGCGATTGTTGCGGCAGTCATCGATGGAACCAAAAAACAGTCTTTTACGATGAGTCATCCCGGGTTCCCTTTATTTTTTCATGGAAAGGAGTAACTGAAAACGCTATTTCAGATATCCTGGTAAATACCGGAACAGATATACTGCCCACCCTTTGCGCTTTTGCTGACATAAAATTTCCGGCCCATTTACCGGGTAAAAGTTTAAAAGCAGCTGTACTTGGGAAAGGATTACCCTGGCGTCGAGAATTTATAGTATCTGAAAACCATATGGTTCAGTGCGAGCCTGTTGATGGAATAAGTTTGCAGCCACACGGCAGGATGGTGAGAAGTGATCGGTTTAAATATTGTTTGTATAGCGAAGGGGAACGCCGTGAATCCCTTGTAGATATGAAAAATGATCCATTGGAAATGGTTAACCTGGCGGAAGATCCTGGATATAAACATGCCTTACTGGAGCAACGGGCCTACCTGAAACAACATGCAATGCAGAATAATGATTTGGCTGCGTTAAGTATGCTGTCTGAAATTGATGCCGGGCATTAAGATGATTTACGGCCTGATAGGGCTGCCGTCAGGCTTTCGTACCTGGGTCCAATCATAGTTATAGTCCCGGAGGGGGTATTTCGCCGCCTTCTCCTCATCGATATCAATCCCAAGCCCGGGGGCCTCGTTGACGAACATGTAACCGTTCTTAATGGTAGGAGTACCGGGGAAAACCTCATGGGTCAGATCGTTGAACAGCTTGCATTCCTGAATCCCGAAATTCCAAACAGCCAGGTCAATATGCGCATTGGCTGCATGTCCTACCGGTGAGGTGTCGCCGGGACCGTGCCACGCGGTTCTCACATTGAACCACTCTCCGAGCCGGGCCACCTTCATGGCAGGAGTAATCCCTCCTACCTGGGAGATATGGATGCGGATAAAATCGTACCAGCGCCTCGTCATGGGATCCACCCACTCGTGGGGATTATTGAGAAGCTCTCCCATGGCGATCGGGACAGCACACTGTTCCCTCAACATGGGGAACCAACGCATGTTTTCGGGCGAAAACGGATCTTCAATGAAAAAGGGGCGGAATTCCTCGAGCCTCTTGATCAGATCGATGGCATCCATAGGTTCGACCCGTTCATGCATATCATGCAAGAGTTCGATCTCCTCCCCAAATTTTTTCCTGGCTAACCTGAACATCTGGATCACCCCCCGTTTGTATGCCTGTGCATCCATGGTGTGATCCTTCTCCCTCCCGAAACCATGCTGTTTGTACTCCGGGGCCGTCACCAGGTGGGTGGATCCATATCCGCCAAGCTGCATCCGGATGTTCCGGAATCCCATTTTTCTGATACTTTCCACATGGTCCATGACCTTCTCAGGTGTGGGACCCGAAGCGTGGCTGTAGGTATCTACCGCAAAACGGACCTTGCCCCCGAGCAACTGGTAAACAGGCATTCCGGCAAGCTTGCCCTTGATATCCCACAAAGCCTGATCCACTCCGCTGAGCGCATTGTTCAGAACCGGCCCGTTCCTCCAGTAAGAACTCACGTAGGCGGTCTGCCAGATATCCTCTATGTTCGTTGCATCTTTATCCCTGCAGAATTCATCCAGGTAGTCGTTTACCGCCGATACTACCGGTTTTATCCGCTGGGTGAAGGTAGCGCAACCCACTCCATAAAGCCCGGGCTGGTCTGTTTCCACCTTTACAATGACCAGACCGGTCCCGTAAGGGGCAGTAGTTATGGCCTTCACTTTTTTGATTTTTACTTTTTGAAGTCTTAGCTCCCCACCCGGAGGATTCCATCCCGCCGGCACCTGGGCCTTTTGCTGATTCTCATTCCCCTCTGCCTGACGCAATTCTGAAGTACAGGCAGCAAGAGGAAGCAGGGCCATGGCCTTTAATAAATCTCGTCTGTTGTTCATCGTTTGTCGTTTAGCGAAACACTCTCTTGTAATTCTCGACCATCATCCCGGCAAAGGGCCTGGCCAGTGCCTCAAGTTTTTGTTTATCCGATTCGGAAAGCGCTTTCAGATTCCGGAGTACAGATACATTCTCTTCAATCTGTTTGACCGATATGCAGCCACTGCATAGTGAAGAAACCGGAAGTGTGTAAACATACTGGTGAAGGTTTGCCAGGGTTAATTCGGATGTACTTACCACATCCGGTATATCTTCGGTCCTGATCTCCTTAGGAGTAGTATCGATCCTGTTTCCCATCATACTGCCACCAGCCATGGTTTTCATGGCGATCACCCCGTATTCTTTCTTAAGTAGTACCGGAAGTGCGTGAGCTTCGAAGGATTCGAAACTCGGGTCACAAACATTCAGAGGCATCTGACAAGTCTCCAGTTCGAGTCCGCGCTTCTCCAGAAATTCAAGAAAATGCAGGTGGGTAACCGGGTTTTGATGCCCGGTAAAACCAATGTACCTGGCTTTCCCTTTTTCCCTGGCCTCCAGGAAAACATCGAGCACTCCTGCTTTTATGCGATTATCCACATCCCCGGGATCTCTTAAAGCATGGATCTGCCAGAGATCTATGTAATCCGTATTCAACGCCTTCAAAGACTCATCCAGTTGTTTTCTTACTCCTTCTCCCGTCGGAGCCGGTGCCTTGGTCATCAGGAAAATGTGCTCCCGGTATTTAGGCGTCAGGAAACGCCCCATATACTCTTCCGACCGGCCGTCATTGTATCTTCTGGCATTATCATAAAATCTGACACCCAGTTCCATGGATCGTTCGATCATCTGCTCCGCCTCTTTTGGATTATCGGTTAAGCCCAGGTGATACCCCCCCAGGCAAAACGCAGTTACTTTCTCACCATTACGGATCAGTTGACGCTGGGGCAGTATGTCACCCAACTTATCCGAACCGGACATGCCCATGGCCCAATCCACCATAAATCCCAAAGCAGCAGCCACACTGGCTTTTTTAATAAACTCTCGCCGTGTTTCCATATGAATAAGAATATTTTCCAGACAAGTTACAGAAATATATGTATTGTATCTATGGGTAGAATATTGTTCTGAACCACTTCACGGTGGGTATAGCCGTTTATATGTAAATATTTCCTATTATCGTGTAAAATAGTATCCTTGGCATTAAATAGATAAATCTTTAGTACGATGAAAAAGATAACCATTCCCATTTTGCTGCTTCTGGCTGCACTACTTTCAACCTCAAATCTGCATTCACAATCCGCCGAAGAGCTTCAGGAACAAATCGAAGAACTTAATCATCAACTTCAAAGCATGAAGCATACGTATGATGTGCTTGAAAAAAAGATTGATGATATGCTGTGGTTCAAAAAACTCGAGGATGTGGCCTGGGTGGATAAAGTATATATTTACGGTCCGCCCAAGTGGAAGGAAGATAAACCCACTGCCCAGGGGGCTGGAAATCCCTTAAAATTCTGGACCTACACCATCATTCCAAAAAACACCGATCCTGCAAAAAAATATCCATTGATTGTACTGCCACACGGAGGGGTTCATTCCGATTTTTCAACCTACTATACCCACATTGTCCGTGAACTTGTTGCCCAGGGATATATCATTGTGGCCGCAGAATACAGAGGTAGTACGGGATATGGAAGAAGGCATTACGAGACAATTGATTATGGCGGACTTGAGGTGGAGGATGTGAAAGCCAGCCGGGATTATATGATTGAAAACTTTGATATTGTGGATTCCAAACGTGTGGGGATCATGGGTTGGAGCCATGGAGGCTTGATCACACTGATGAATATTTTCGATCACCCGGATGAATACCAGGCAGCTTTTGCCGGTGTTCCCGTTAGCGACCTTGTCGCCCGAATGGGATACAAAACACAGGGATACAGAGACTTATACTCTGCTGACTATCATATCGGTCAGACTGCCTATGAGAACGTGAAGGAGTACCGGCGCCGGTCACCGGCATGGAACGCCCATAAGATGAAGAATGTGCCTCTGCTAATACACACCAATACAACCGATGGGGATGTTAATGTGTTGGAAGTGGAGCACCTGATCAAATCACTTAAAGCAGAGAATAAAAAGTTTGAGTACGAGATTTACCAGGGCATTCCGGGTGGTCACTCTTTTGACAGGATGGATACAAAGATTGCAAACGAAATAAGGGTGAAAATCTATAAGTTTCTGGCTGCAAGCTTGAATCCGCCATATCCGATCCGTGATTTATCCGCTTTGAAAAAAGCAGCATACAGGTTTTAGTCGTCGTCATAAAAGGATAAGCAGTACAAAACTTCACTCCTTTACCGAAGAACATGTTTACACTGTAACAGAAAGGGCTTCTTTAAAATCTCGAAAGATGCACACACCCTGTTTTCAGGGAGTTAATAACTAAATAATTGAGTCCTTGATATTTTCTTGAACTCTTCGTAATTTGAATCTGCAGCAGATCGATTGGAGTGGTAGGCTTGAACCAAAGCATCCAACCCTATTTTCAATGCGCATCTATTCATCCATACACTTTCCTCCCGAAAACTCAAGTTAAACCACCTAACAATACGTGTTCAAAACTAAAGCCATGGAATATTTAAAAAAAGTACTGATTAAGGGAATATGTGTTTCCTCGTTATCTCTTTTCTCAATCTGTTCCTACACTCAGACCTGGCAAAGCGTTCAGGTGGGTAATTATGAAGATTGGTCCCCGCTTGTACAAATCGATGAAGATGGTTATGTACATTTTGGCAACCAGGATGAATTATCCACTACACGTGCCCAGGATCCAAATAACGCTTCAGGTATCCTGACCCACTTTCCAACCACTGTTCCTTCAGGGTATGATGAGTATTTTCCAGCACTTGCCGTTCGGGAGAGGGTGCCTCACCTGGTGTACCGGACCTTTACCAATAATTTCAAAGTGGCCTATTGGAATCCGGAAATGAATGCCCCTCAATTGTTCATGGAACCAGGTTACCACGGACACTATCCTGCCATTCAGGTCTCTTCGGATCAAACGGCACATATTTTTTATCAGATGGACCAGGCTTCTGATTTTGGAAACATCTTCTATGAAAACACGAAGAATAGTGACAGGCAGAGTCTCATGCCGGACGGATATGATGGTGCCGCTACGCTCTATTCTTATGCCACTGCGATTGACCGGAATGACCAGCTGCACTGGATAGGCAGTTTTTACGGGTATGAAGGCGGACATGGAAAAAACCTCTATTACAATAAAACGACCCAGGGAGTTTTCGATCCCGTACCTGAACTTATGAACGGTTATGATGGCTATTTCCCGTCCCTGGAGGTCGATAAGAACGGAGTGGTCCATGCGGTATGGGAATTGAATGACATCTATTACAGCACCCTCGATGCCGGCGGTTGGAGCGAACCTGTAATGATAAGTACTTCAAGCGGTTTTTCAGAATACTATTACGTATACAATTCCCTGGGGAACCTGCCCTATAATGCCATTAAGCCCGATCCCAATAACAGTCAGCGTGCATGGGCTGTGGGTGGCTACGGGATATACAGGACGGAGAATTCCTGGGATCACTGTCAGATCCAGTACATCAATAACACCACCGAAATCAATGGATTATTTCCTGTGGATTCCGTTAACCTGTTTTGTGTGGGCAACCTGGGAAAGTTCTGGTATACGCACAATGGCGGAGTGGATGAAGGGTGGAGCGAAGGGTCAACCCATGTTTCCGTGGACCTGAACGATTGCTGGTTTCTGGACGTATCCACGGGGTATGCAGTTGGGAATGACGGAACGATTATCAAAACCTCAGATGCAGGAGACAATTGGGAAACCGTTAGCAGTGGAACTACAGAGGACCTCTACTCCATTGGCTTCAGTGGACAGGATACAGGATATATTGCGGCGGGATCAGGTACGGTACTGCACACCTATAACGGAGGTGATTCCTGGATGGTGGTTAGTATCGGGAACACCCATACCCTGAATGATATCCATGTGCATACGAAAGATACTGTCTGGGTGGCAGGGTCCAATGCGGAAGTAAGTGTTTCCTATGATGCCGGAAATACCTGGAACAGCAAAAATTCAGGGATCTCATCATGGATAAGTGACCTCTACGGACTCTATTTCATTGATAAGAACACCGGTTACGCGGTAGGATCACTCAATACTGCAGATAACAGCTTTTACATGTGTAAAACCAAAGATGGAGGGAATTCCTGGGTCGGAACAAAATCAACCAATGGCAACGGCTGGGGATTAAGTGAACTTACCGATGTATATGCCATTGATGAGAATGCAGTATTTATTACCGGACCGGAAGGACATATTTTCAACGGGCACATGCAGTCGAATTCCAGGTATCACAAGCCGGGGATAGCCCTGGACCAAAACGGATATGCGCATGTTACTTACTGCACAGCCACTGAACCGTTTGATGCCATATACTATGTAAACAATGTAGGAGGAACATGGAACTCGCAACAGACCGTTTCAGGGGGAGTCTATCTGGAGCAGATCGACGGCAGTTCCCGCATCGGTCTGGATTTCACTACCAATACCATTTATATCGGGGCACGTACTTCCGGTGAAGCCTCTTATCTCTATTATTCCCGGGATGTAAACCTCAGATCCCCTGTGGATAATGATGAGACTACCCAGGTAACCGCCAGCGCGGCACTCGTTGAACCGGGCGCGATCACCTATTCTGCAAAAGACAGTCTGAATGCCCTGCAGGTACTGGATTTCACCATTGCTGACGTGGCCCAGGACGGTTTACCTACCTACATCACCCAGTTGAACCTGTGGAAAGGTGCACAGGCTACTCCCTTAGTGGATTATGCCAACAGCCTGGCTAGCGCATTCCTGCAATGGAATGGGACAACTCTCAGCAAACATTCTATTGAGAGAGATAAAATCCAATTTGGAGATGGAAATTCGACCATAGCTACCATACCAGAGGGAGAGTCTGTAACTTTTACACTGCATATCTGGCTCGATTCACTGGGCAGTATCAAGGATGGGGATCTGCTGGATTTTAAAATAAACGGAGCTCACGATGTCTACATCGATACGTCAGGCTCCTACATGTCAACTGATCCGACCGATATCACTTCAGGAGGAATACAGATGACCCTTCAGCCAACAAAATTCATCTTTACGGACCTCCCTCCCGGAATCATCCCCAACAGCAATTATACGTTTGCTTCCAGTTTCAAGGTCTCCATAGCTAATGAGTACGGCTTGATCTGCCAGAATTCATATTCCACTGATTTATCACTTACGGTAACTGCAAAGGATAGTGTTTCATCCATACTGGGTGCATACACCATTACCCCCTCAGGAACGCAGTTTACCACAAACGGTTCGGCCGACTACACGGAAATCCTTTTTACCGAAGGACAACAATACGTCAGATTAAAAGCAGAAGGGACAGTAGATGGAAGTACCATTACAAGCTATAGCGACCCAATTCCAATTTTCCCGGTTAATAATCAAGCAGTACTGGTAAATGATCCGGATTGTGATGATCCCCACCTGGGCACTTCGCTGGGACGACTGGACAGCGAGGTGGACATCATAAATGCCTGTGGAAACGTCACCGGCACGTTACCGGAAACTTTTCTGATGAATTACGATATGGTGTGGGTGGATGAAAAGGATGCCATTGCCGGTGACTCAGTGGCTATCAGATATTACCTCTCCCATGCCACGGAAAGCGATAAAAAGGGAATAGCCATCTTTGGAGCCAAAACCTACGGGATGATGGGTTTCTATTATCAAACAGGGAGCATCTCCAGTTATTTCGGCCCTGGACCCCATCAGATTTATCCGGATTTCCGGTTCATAGAAAAGGAGGATCGCATATTTGGGGTTCCGAACAACGTGATCAGCGATGCATTGAACGTGGCCTGCAACGGAAATGAGTATCCGGGCAATTTAATGTTGCAGATGTTCCCGGGTACTGACTCAACCAATGTCCAGGTTGTATTTGAAGCTGGAATGGAAGGAATTGAAAGCTATCCGGTACCGGTGGCATTGGCACATACCGGAAACCACTACAAAGCTTTTCGAACCGGCTTTTTTATTGACGAATATGGCACCCCCCAGGATATTGACACCCTGGTTGGCCGACTTGCAGGCTGGTTTGATTCCCCCTATGTCAATACATTGGGCCACACTCCTTACTTCACCAATAGCCTGAACATGTCGCCTTACGACGTCACGACTGTTAACCAGAATGAGTTTTTCGAATACACGGCATACTGTGCTGACGCAGACGGGGATATTTCAAACATTGTCCCGGCGGTTCTCCCTTCCTGGATGTCATATGAAGCTAACGGGGACCAGATCCGTGTATTTGGAACCCCCGGTGAAATGAATGGAGGAGATACTATTCTGGTACTTAAGGTATATGATGAGGAGAATAATTATATGACTCAGCTTTCCAGAATCAATGTATTCTATGTCAATCGAAATCCGGTCATTGAAGGGCCAATGATGGATACAGCTTATGTAGGTCAGGAATTCAGCCTTCAGTTAAAGGTATATGATCCCGACAGCCTCATGGGTGACAGGGTTGACTATTTAGACATGTTTCCCTCAAAGAACTGGATACAAATGGATGAGAATGGTAAGCTGTACGGAACTCCGGGGATAGGTGATGTGGGAGCGACTGACGTATTTATTCAGGCCTTGGATCTCAATTTTGGCATGGGAATGCATAACCTGACTATTGAGGTGATCGACATTTCGGGACCATTTATTTCAGTTTCGCCTGATAACCTCTCATTTACATTACCGGCAGAAAGCAGTGAAAGCAGTACAGTGACTATCAGCAACACAGGGGATGCCCCTCTGCACTGGGATGCAGGAAAAACTGCTGCATGGCTTAACCTTCCGGTCATCAGCGGATCTGTGGATCCAGGCAGTTCAGGAATACTGGATATAGAAATTACCACTCAAGGATTAACACCGGGTGAATACTTCGATACTCTGGTAGTCAATTCTGATGCATTTAACGATCCCATACTGTTCATCCCTGTCAGACTAGAAATACCTACTCTCCCGGATACACCGGCAATTGATCTATCCGTCTCCCTGTTTTCTCTGACGGTAACGGAAGGTAACTCTGTGAATGAAATACTCATTGTATATAACTCAGGAGGTGGTTTGTTAAGCTGGTCGGCTGATAAAGACTCGGAATGGGTCCAGTTAGATTCGGAGTATAATCAAATTCCCGCAGGTGGCTCAGACACCTTATTCGTGTTGGTAGATGCAACAAATCTTGCACCGGGGGAATATAGAGATACCATTTTTATCACTTCCAACGACTCATCGCAACCTGACATAGCTATTCCGGTTTACCTGACAGTTGAAAGTGCAGTTCCAGTAACTGAATTTGTGAGCACTGGCAGCATCAAAATCTATCCCAATCCCGCAAAGGAAGAAGTTAGGATAGTAATGACCGACAAAGGAGAGTACGATATAAGAATCCTCGATTTGACAGGAAAAATCATACATATACAGACTAAGAAACAGGCGAGATTTGAAGGAGAAACTCACACCATATATATAGCAGATCTGGAGTCAGGAGTCTATTGGATAAAAATCTCTAATAAGCATATACAATATGTAACAAAACTGATAAAACTGTAATCGTAAAACTGCTGCAAGAACCCCTTGAACATTGCATGAAATTCGTGGTGGAGGTTCAAGTCAGAGAGCCACAGAAATTGCCCAACATGAAAGTGATTTTTGAATAGGTCACTTAAGAAACCGTAAAGATATACTGGAGCAGCAAAAAAAAATAAATCCTACTCGTGACCAGGAAGTAAAATCTCAAAAACAGTCTCCGAATTCTGATTGGTAAAGGCAGAGATGCTTCCCCTGTGCCCATTAATGATCTGTCGTGAAAGAAACAACCCAATACCGGCTCCATTTTCTTTGGTGGAGTAGAAGGGCACAAAGATCTTGTCCTGTATATCAGTTGAAATGGGAACGCCATTGTTTATGACCCTGATGGCTGTTTTTCCGGATGTTGCCGTTTCGACAGTGGCTTTTATATGTTTCTTGCCTTTCTGTATGGGGGCCTCCAATGCATTCTTGATTAGGTTCGTCATCACCTGGTTGAGCAGGCCCTCATCAGCATCAAATTTCTGAACCCCGGACTTAAGCTCAATCGTTAACGTGGCCAATCCTGAAGGAATCAGTTCCTGCCCCAAAGACTCCAACCTTTCGGCCCATTTTACTGCATCAATGAGGGCAATCACAGGTTCAGGTATCTGTGACAACTTACGGTAATTGTGCACGAAGTTCTGCAATCCTGAACTCATGGTTTCAATGATCTCCAGGCCACTGATGGTATCGTTGATTCTCTTTTCATCAATCTCCCCGGGTTTTGCCGGACCATTCTTCCTTGAAAAAAAGGGTTTCAGTGATTTCGAAACGGAAACAATGGGTGCTATGGAATTCATAATCTCGTGATTGATAATACGAATCAACTTTTGCCACGATTCCATCTCTTTGGCATCAATCTCATTTTTTATATCCTGGAGAGAAATAAGGATGAATTCCCGGTTATGGAACCTTAATCCGGCAGATGAAACCTGAATGATGGTTGGTCCATCGGACTTTTCAATCCTGCATGATTCAATTTCTCCAGGTTTCAAGCGCTGAATCACCTTGTATAATTCAGGATAATCGACACGTAAGCGATCCAGATTTAACGTGTAGTTTATCCCCAACATCTTCCTTGCAGCTTTGTTCATAATCTCAAAATCGCCATGTTCATCCACGGAAATAAAACCTGTGGAAGAGTGCTCAATCATGGAAATAAAGAGCTGTTCCCTTGCTGCATGCTCCAGTTTAAGCTCCTGGAAAACAGAAAGTACATGATTGAGAGAACTATACAGTTCCCTTAATGTCTTACTGTTGTGTTCGGCTGGAAACCTGATGGAAGTGTCATGGTTCTCAAGCGCATTAAAGAGGAAAGTGATCTGCCTGTTGACTCTGTTCAACCAGGTCACAAATGCCACCACTTCAACCACCATTATTACTCCGCCACCGATCAGTATGCCAACACTTCTGCTTTGTGCCCAGAGAAGACTAATAAGCAGCGAACTTATGGTGATCAGCAAAGTCCATGAAACCAAGCTCAGCCAGTAGCGTTTAGAAACCATATTTTTTTCCCTTGTTGTATAAAGTCTGACGGGTAATCCCTAACTGTGCCGCTGCCGAAGAGTAGTTGCCTTTATGTCTGTTCAAAGCGTTAATGATCATCAGCTTCTCCATCTCCTCCAAGGTTTCCGGAAGATCCGCTACCTTCTTCTGAGAAGGTGAAAAGAGTATCTCCTCAGGGTGAATGTGCTTTCCGGTGCTTAAAATAACCGTTCGCTCAATGGTATGTTCCAACTCTCGAATATTTCCAGGCCATTGGTATGCCTTCAACTTTCGTAGTACCCCTTTGGTAAATGTCAGTCCGTCCCGACTGTACTTCCTTCTGTATTTGTGAAGGAAATGAGAGGCCAGTACCTCCATATCCTGTATCCGTTCTCGTAACGGGGGGATCTCAATATGTATGGTATTGATCCGATATAACAAATCTTCCCTGAACCTTCCCTCCTTAACCAGATCTCCAATATCGCTGTTGGTGGCTGAAATCAACCTGATATCAATCAGTACTTCATCGGTCCCTCCAAGCTGTACAAGTTTCCTGCTCTGCAAAACAACCAGTAGCTTCGATTGCATATGACGCGGTAGATTTCCTATTTCATCTAAAAAAAGTGTTCCATGATTGGCCAGTTCGAACTTTCCGGTTTTCTCTTCCAAGGCATCGGTAAAGGCCCCTTTTTTATGTCCAAATAGCTCGCTTTCAAACAGATTCTCAGGAATTGTACCCATGTCTACAGTCACCAGGAGTTCTTTGCTGCGATCCGATAATCGATGGATTTCTCTTGCAATGACTTCCTTTCCGGTTCCGTTCTCACCAGTGATCAGTACATTGGCGTCGGTGGCAGCAATCTTCTTGACCATTTGAACCAGTCTGAGCATTGCCGGAGAGCTCCCAATGATAAACTTACTCTGCCGGTTGATCTCAGCCTTCAATCCTTGTTGCTGCTGTTTTAGCTTCTTCACCTGCTTCCTGGCATTTCCAAGGTGAAAAGCAGCTTTAAGGGTGACAATCATTTTTTCATTATCCCAGGGCTTTTGAATGAAATCGGCCGCACCTTCCTTCACGGCTTTAACCGCCAACTCCACATCTCCATAGGCCGTAAACATGACTACTTCGGTGGCAGGTGAAAGTTTTTTGATCTCCTTGAGCCAGAACAAACCTTCATTCCCGGTATTCACTCCGGCACTGAAATTCATATCCAGCAGCACCATATCATATTCGATTTTTCCAAATTCACTGGGAATGGAGTTGGGATTTGTGATGCCATTCACCTGATCGAATTCGTACTTCAGAAAAAGTTTCAGCGCTTTAATGACGTTGCTGTTGTCATCTACGATCAGAAGTTGTCCTTTTGGCATGGCTCAAAGATAAATAACAAGAGTTCCTTCTGGTAGAAAGTGTAAATTTTTTTTACATCTGATTGTAATTTATTTTGACAATCCTCCTCATTCATAAGAATATATTGCGCTGATATATAATCTATTAACTATTTTTGGCATGAAATAAGCATACACTTAGAGAGAAAGATAGTACAGATCATGATCAACACATATGAATTATCAAGGGTATACCGAACCGAGGAAGTGGAGACTACGGCTATAAAGAGCGTGGAATTCATAGTAAAACAGGGTGAGTTCGTGGCCATCATGGGACCCTCAGGATGCGGTAAGTCTACCCTTCTGAATATACTGGGACTGCTCGACACACCTTCATCGGGCAGATACTATTTCGACGATGTTAATGTGACCCGGTTCAATGAAAGCCAGAGAACAAACTTCCGAAGAGGACGAATTGGATTTATATTTCAGAATTTCAATCTCATTGACGAACTCTCTGTTTTTGAGAACGTGGAACTTCCACTGCTTTCCTTAAGGATGAATTCAACCGACCGCAAGAAGAAAGTGAATCAGGCATTGAACCATCTGAAAATCGGTCACAGAAGCAAACATTTTCCGCAACAACTTTCGGGAGGCCAGCAACAGAGAGTGGCCATTGCAAGGGCTGTAGTGACCAGGCCTGACTTAATATTGGCTGATGAACCTACCGGTAATCTCGATTCCAAGAACGGACTGATAGTCATGAAATTGCTTCGTGAACTAAACCAGGAAGGCATCACCATTGTGATAGCCACACATAACCATCGTGACGCGGAATTCGCACATCGGATTCTAAACTTGTATGACGGACAAATAATATAGAAGAGAGATGTTTACCATTTTACGAAGAATAAGAAGACAATTGAGTACTACCCTGTTTAAAATAGCCAGTCTGGGAATTGGCCTTTCCAGTTCTGTAATACTTTTCTATATAGCTTTTAATCAACTAAATACAGACAGGTTCTATAGTGATAAGGAATCGATATATCAGATCTTTTCTCAATTCAAATCTCCCAATTTCAGTGGCATAGCTAGTGCCCTATACCAACCCGTTGCATCATGCATGATGAACGACCTGGCCCAGGTACAACTTGGCACAACGATTCGCAATGACTGGGATGTTCCTTATCTGTTTGGAGAGGAGATCCTGGAAGCCCGAACGATCTATGCCGATTCCCTCTTCTTCAGAGTATTTGACATACCATTCAGGATGGGTGATCCTGGTGAGGCACTTACTCCTGTAAACAGTGCAGTGATAAGTGCCTCATTTGCAAAAAAGGCTTTTAGCAGGACCGATGTGGTCGGAGAGACACTCCACATGAGAGGTGATCGCTACCTCAACATAACCGGAGTCATAGCTGACTGGCCTCAAAACTCAAGATTTGATGCAGAAGTCATTGTCTCATTCCTGACTCTACGTGACGAGAATCGCCTGTACATGGGATGGAACGGAGGTGATAGTTTTCAAGGCTACCTGAAACTCTATCCGGGAAGCGAATCCATTTTGCTGGAAAAGAGTTTCCCTGGTTTTTTAGCCAAGTATGTGGATATACAAGGGATGAACAGCCGGGGATTCTTCCTGGATTATAAAATTATCCCCCTCACAAAAGCATCATTTGTGGCCAATCCCCAGCTAAAGAGTATCATCCTGTTACTCTTCCTGCTGGGAACACTGTTGCTCGGACTGGTCTTCTTCAATACTGTTATGCTTTCCATTTCACAACATCAGAAGATGAAAAATGAGCTCCATATTCGGCGGATTTTCGGTTTCTCACATCTCAGATTATATAAACTTATGTTCCAGGATGCACTGTTTCAATTCTTTCTCTCCCTCATATTATCTGCGATAGTTGCCTGGTACATAGCCCCTTTGGTGCTTTCAAACTTCAATATCAACCTGAAAACAGCCTTCGCAACCCCCCTGTTTCTCATTTTACTTGCAGGGGTAACTGCCATACTATTCATAGCCAGCTTTTTTATTCCCGCTCAACGATCTTTGCGGAAGATAAAGCATAGAGAATCGGAAGAGCTATCCGTAAAGGGATCTTTTGTAGCTGATCTTCCCCTGGCATTGCAAGTGGGAATATCCTTCAGCTTACTGGTATTTTTCTGGTATATATTTCAGCAGCTTGCCTATATACAGGAGTTCGATAAAGGATATGTTTCCGATAACCTGGTATATATAGAATTGAATAACGAAGCGCTCTTCAGCAGGGACCAGCTTTTAAAAAACGAGTTGGAACAGATCCGGGGAGTTGAATCAGTCTGCTTGTCAGATGATGTTCCATTATACGGTTTATCGGGAAATAGCTTCAGCACCGAACCGGGGAGCAAAAACCTTAAGATTTTCAGGAATCTGTATGCAGATGAAGACTTCTTTAACACCCTTAGGATGGAGGTCACAGGTCCTGGTTTCTCCAGGACTTCAACAGATAAGAACAGTGTGATCATAACGGAATTGGTGGCGAAAGAACTGGGATTCGAGGATCCACTGTACAAAAGCCTATACCCAAATGGAGGCAGTCAGCCTTTCACCATCATGGGAATTGTCCCCGACCTTCTTTCAGGCACACTGCATTCCGAAAAGGATGGGATCGTATTCAACAGGTATTCTGGACCTGATGTATATTCAACATTAACTGTTCGTATTGAGGAAAGAAAAATGATTGAAGCTGTAAAAGAAATCCGCACAAAAATCAATCAGTTGATCCCGGACGAACATATACAGATCAAATACTACGATATGGTGCTAAAGGAAAGTTATCAATTAGATTACGCCCTAAAAATGACCATTTCATTCTTTGCTATCATTGCTTCCATTCTTACCATTGCTGGATTAGTGGGATTCTCTGTGAGTTCCATGCAGAAACGAACCAAAGAAATTAGCATACGAAAAGTAGTTGGTGCAGGAGAGTGGTCCCTGGTGCTCTTACTGAACCGTAGTTTCCTTATTAAGAGCGTTATTTCCCTGGTGATTTTCAGTCCATTATCGTGGTGGATGATATCAGCCATGATGAATAATTACGCCTATCATGTTCCCGTGAGACCTGTGACCTTTATTGCACTCTCCCTTCTGATCATCGCAGTGGTGCTGTCCACTATTTACCTGGCAGTCCGGAACACAGTGAAAAGAAATCCCGTGGAAACGCTACGTTATGAGTAATACCCACATGTTTTCATTTTAAAGTTTTCACCTGGTTACGGTGCATTTAACAAATGATTAACAGCCCTGAGCCCTCATATTCTTTATGTTTAAAAGGACTCTTATTCTCCATCCTTTGATAGAAAATATTCAATTCTTGCTTACCAGATCCCGTATTCTTTCTCCCACCATAGCCATCCTGATAGTTATTACCTGTCTCTGCGCATCCCACTCTCTATTTGCCATTTCAGGCCTATCCAATAACGTCCTGGATTCCACCTTTAATACCAGGGCAGAAATTTACATGGGTGGTAGTTTGAAAGAGGTATTTCATGCAGGAGTGTTATTTGGTGATAGAACCTCATTCGGGGGATATATGGGAGGATGGGAAAGCTTATGGTCCGGAGGCCTCAATATCAAGAGACATTTTAACGGAACTGGCAAATACAGACCTTACTCTCCCCGTTTTATTCGAATTGGATCGGGTTTTTTAGTAGAGCCCGGGAGCGAGGGCACTGATTTTTTTACTCATGAATATTACAAAGAACCTGCCACCATGGAATTGGTCTATCTTGCCATAACTTATGGAAGAGTATTCTACTTCAACAAAACCACCGGCATGAGTTTTGAAGTGGGAGGGATGTTCCTGCCTCCCCTCAAACCAGGGACACTAAGTAACCAGTTAATCCCT
>CAZURA010000094.1:0-22534 GCA_964622985.1 uncultured Bacteroides sp.
AACCCCCAATATTACTGAGAAATTCAATATGTTTTAAGTGCATACCCCAGATAAACTAAATAGTCCTGGAAGCCTCAATACTCATATTTCCAGATTGGTCATGGTCTCCATGACCTGAAATTTATATTCCGGATAGTCATAGATGGGAATACGGTGCTCGGTCTGTCCCAGTGAATACCCATACAACCCTTCATATTCCTCCCGGTCCTCGCCCAGCTCCTCCAACTGCTTGAGGTATTCATGGATCGATTTGGATTCTACGATGATTACTTTACCCATTTTGTGTATAATGGGACTGTGACGGCGGGTCTCGTCATGTTCAAATGCAAGGATTCTCCGGCCATAGCGTGTTATTCCTATTACTCTGAAAGTCATGCTTTTCCCGACTCCGGGGAGGTTCAACACATTGCGGTCGGTAGCCAGGAACGGGAGTCCGGCAAACCGACGAAGGGCTTCAATATTCTCCACAACCATAGAGGCCTCATCAGGAAATTTACGGATCTCTTCGTGATATTTTTCATCGATCTGACCAGCTACTTTCTCTTCCAGCTGTTCCTGTACCACCCGGGCATTGGGGGCAAATCCCGCATTATTCTCCATATATCCTTTTACCGTAAAGGTATAGTAAGGCAGTATACCGATATCATTGAGCACTTTCCTGAGTTTGGCAGAGTGTCCGCGTCGGGATGCCGCTGCTGTAAATACCAGCTGATTGGTCACTATCCACCCGGCGGCAATAAGCCTCTGAATCGCCATGGATGATTCAGGAGTAACCTCCATGGGTGACTCATAGTGGGTCTGAATAATAAACTGTTTGATCCCCGTCTGTATCGCTTTCTCCCTGAACTCTTTTAACACATTCACCAGGCTTAAAGTGATGCGTTGGGGCAGGTATACCGGAATACGGGTTCCTATCCTGACTCGCACCAGTTCGGCCAGTTTTTCTCCTTCCGGCAGCGAAGCATTTCTTTTGGTTTTTCTAACCGCCATCTCATAAATCTCCTCCAACACGTGTTGAAGAGATTTGTCGGAACTCATCAATCCGTCGCCCCCCGTAATCAGTATATCCCGCAGCTGATTGTCTTCTTCATAATATGCTATCAGCCGTTTCAGTTTATCGCTCCACTTCTCATCCGGAATCAGTTTTTCCAGATTGAAGTTGAGACGGCCTCCCTGAAAATCATACATGCGCTGACAGGAAGAACACAATCCACCACACGCTCTGCCCATGGTATCCGGAATAAGAATGGCCACTTCAGGATACCGGCGATGTATATTATGTCCTTCAGGTAACAGCCACCCTGCTGCATTGGGTTTTCCGGGTTCTACCTGATCCTCTTTCTCCCAGGCCACAATACTGCCGAACTCTTCCACAAGCTGTTTACTGTACAAAATGTAATAACGAATGGCCAGATCGGCACCCACCGCAAAATAGGGAACTCTCACATGGAGCAGGGAAAGGTAATATGGGTTGACAAAAAAGGGAATTCCCGCTACCTCTGCCTCTTTCAGGACTTTCATAGTATCGGGATCCAGGGAGTGGTCCAGCAACTCATTCAACAACTCCGGGGATCTGACGGCAAAACGTAGATGAAACCTGTAATCTTCCCACCAGCGTTGCATCAAATTCAATTTTATGGCGCGGCTCTGACCCTGCTCAAAGAAATACTTTTTGCTTTTCACTTCCCCACTCTCAATTCGCTTCATCAGAATGTTAATGATACGCTGCTTGTTCTCCTCCCTTACCTGAACGATACGGGGATCAAGTCCCGACGGATAACGGTCCATCCAGGCATTCACACGATCAATCGAAAAGGTTTGTTGCTGACTCTCTCCCCTCAGCTGCCGGAAGAGCATGATCATATCTTTGAAAAAATCGGGCTTGGCCCCACCGGTTCCTTTATTAACGGCCAGCCAGATTAGCCTGAGGGGATTACTTACTGCAATCTCGCCTCGCAGATTAAGATCGGGATATTCTTTCCCTGCATGATCAATATAATCCAGGATCCTGATGATCGCATAATCCTTCCATTCCAGTTTTTCAAACAGTTCTCTCGTAGAGTGCCTGGCATGATAAAACCTGAATGTATCCTCTCTGTCTTTGAGGGTTCTTTCAATCCACTCTCTGACCCCTACCACCACTTCGGTTTCGTTCTTTGAGTTTCTCAGAATCTCTTCCAGAACGGGATTCTCCGAAAGGAGTATTTTCAGCAATTTGTGCGACCTGACATCGATGGCAATCCGGTCCAGTTTCTCTATTTCTGTCATGCGGGGTATTTTAGGGTATAAGTAACCCAAAAAAGGGATATGAATCAAGTGGAGTTGCGAACAGGATTTTTACTTATTTTAGCGCCATGGAAACACTGAATCTGGACATTTCAAGGGTATATGAATTCATCTCTGCAGACGAAATCAATGCCCTCAAAGAAGAGACCATCAAGGCACAGAAAATCCTCTACCAGGGAGATGGAGAGGGGAACGATTTTCTGGGCTGGCTTCATCTTCCAAATGCCATTTCCGATCAGCAAATATTTGAAATTGATGAATCTGCAGCTGAACTGAGAGGAAAGATCGAGCTTTTAGTGGTGGTTGGAATCGGGGGATCATACCTGGGAGCAAGAGCAGTGAATGATGCACTGATACACAATTTTGCTCATCTGAATAAGCGGTCTGCTTCACCCCACATGCTTTTTGCAGGACACAATATTGGAGAAGACTACATGCATGAAATGCTGGAGTTGCTCAACGACTACAACTATGCCTTGGTAGTCATTTCCAAATCGGGCACCACCACAGAACCGGCCATTGCATTCCGCCTGCTCAAGGAGCATCTGGAGGCCAAAGTGGGGAAAGAAGAGGCTGGAAAGAGAATCATTGCGGTTACCGATTCGGAAAAAGGAGCGCTTAGAAAACTGGCAGATGAAGAGGGTTTCCAGAGCTACATCATTCCAGATGATGTGGGAGGAAGGTTTTCTGTATTCACCCCTGTGGGACTGATACCCTTAGCCATTTGTGGTGTCGATATCCGTCAATTGGTTTCAGGGGCAAGAACCATGAGCCAGCAATGTGATTTGAATATACCTTTTGAAGAGAATCCGGCTGCTCTTTATGCGGCTACGCGAAATGCCCTCTACAGATCGGGGAAAAAGATCGAGATCATGGTCAACTACCATAACAAACTTCATTACTTGGCTGAATGGTGGAAACAACTATACGGTGAGAGTGAAGGGAAAGAGGGCAAAGGGATCTTTCCGGCTGCAGTTGACAATTCCACAGATCTTCACTCCATGGGACAATACATCCAGGAAGGGGAACGCATGCTGTTTGAGACGGTGATCAGTGTGGAGCAGGCCGAGCATCATATGACCATTCCCGAAGAATCAGCCAATCTGGATCAACTCAACTACCTCTCAGAAAAGCACATTGACCATGTAAATAAAATGGCAGAACTCGGGACCATGCTGGCTCACCTGGATGGGGGAGTACCCAATATCAGGATATCCATACCGAAACTCAGTGCGTTTTTCCTGGGACAGCTTCTCTACTTTTTTGAAAATGCATGTGGAATTAGCGGATATATGTTGGGCATTAATCCATTCAATCAACCAGGCGTTGAAGCTTATAAGAAAAACATGTTTGCACTTCTGGAGAAACCCGGGTTTGAAGCAGAAACTGCAAAGATTAAATCAAGGTTATAGATCCGTTTCCCCGCATACTTCCTTCGACCAAAGGTACTATCCTGGCATTTCTGGCCACCCTGGGAATGGCCAATGTATATGTATTTTCCAAAGCTGCACTGCTGGAAGTAACTTTTTTCCAGTTCCAGTTCTACTGGTTCGGTTTAGCACTAGTCTGGATGCTCCCTTTCCTGATATTCAAAGGGGTGATCAGGAAAATCCGTCAGCTTAGCAGAGCTTCGAACATCACCCTGGGTATTATTGGTCTGCTGGAACTGGGAGCAGCCAGTACACTGTTTCTCTCTATCCGGCTGGCAGAGAATCCAACCACCATTTCATTTCTCTCTAACCTTACACCTATATTTGTCACCATCCTGGGAATCAGGCTTCTTGGAGAGCGGTTTAATACCATAGAGGCCATAAGTATCATACTGACCGTTGGTGGGGTGATTCTTATTACCTATACACGGGATACAACCATTCAGGAATTCTTCGGGAAAGGATCGGGTTGGATCCTGGTCTCTTCACTCTTTTCATCGGTCAGCATAATCACAGCGAAAAGCAGGATCAGGGACCTGCATCCGGGAATACTCACAGTGAACCGGATTGTATTCCTCTTAGTTTTTGCACTGGCTGCCATGCTAATCAGAAATGAAAGCTTTGTGGTAACTCCACGTGCAGCTGTTAACCTGGCCCTGGGCTCACTGATGGGACCATTCCTGACAGGTCTGGTTCAATACTACGCCCTCAGGTATATTGAAGCATCCCGATCCATGATCATTCAATCGACACGAAGTCTATTCGTATTGGTGGGATCCATGATTTACCTCGCCATTATGCCCGAAAAACTACAGCTCATCGGCGGGATCATCACCATCCTGGGGGTGATCATTATGACCTGGGGTAAAACGAAAATTAAAGTTGCTCCCCGTACCAGAAAAAAGCAGGAACCTAAATCGGTTCCTGCCTGATCTTCCGAGCTCTGAGCACTGAGCACTAAGCACTTCTACTTGATTTCAATCTGCTTCGGAGCTTTCTGAACCACCTCTTCCTTTTTGGGAAGCTGAACGGTTAGAATCCCTGCATCATGTCTCGCTTTGATTTGGTTTTGGTCGACGGTATCGGGAAGTTGAAAACTACGCTTAAAGGTGTTGTAGTTAAACTCCCTGCGCATGTATTTGCGGTTATTCTCATCGCTGGCCTCTTTGTGTTCAGAAGTGATAGTGAGCACATCGCCGTCCAGGTCAATCCGGAAATCCTTCCTTGATAATCCGGGTACAGCCATTTCGATAGTGTACTCCTTATCATTCTCAACGATATTTACTGATGGAGTTGAAGCGCTCCGTGCAGCTGTATGAAATCCATTGTAAAATGAGTCGTTAAAAAAATCATCCCAATATGCGGGCACATAACTTTTGTTGAATCTTGCTAACATGTCTGATCCTCCTATTTATTTTTGTTTATACTTACTATGTGTTTCACTGACCATCCCATGTCAAAACAAATGCCATTTTACTTATTATGTCAAAATGGCATAATAAATGAAAAACGCATGTCATAATGACATGCGTCTCTAATAAGTAACTGCCAAAAGGGAATCTACTTTTTCCGTAGCAATTCGATTTCTTTGAGAAGCTTTTCTTCCCTGAGTGCATATTCCTGCTGTGCCTTTGCAAGCTCTTCTGCCTGATTCCTGCTCTGCTCGAAAAGCTTCCTGGTTTGCAGATTTGCCTTTATCTTGGCCAGGGTAGTGGCCAGCGCATCACCAAGTTGGCGGATAAAAGTGATCTGGTGATCCGGGAACTCCCCCAGTGAAGCCAGTTCGATCACACCCAGTACATTATTGTCCAGCATTACAGGTACCAGAAGTATAGAGGAGGGCACATCTTCGCCAAGTCCGGAACGGATTTTAATATAATCGGGAGGCAGATCAGTCACATATATCACATCCTTTTCCACGGCTGTCCTTCCCACAAGCCCTTCACCAAACCCAAAGGATCGTTGCACATATTTTTCACGGTCGAAAGCATAACTACCATACATTTCAAGAAGAGGTTCTTGTTCTCCCTCCGGTTCTATTGTGATAAAAAGTGCTCCCACATCGGCTGCTGTGTAATCGACCAGCTCTTTCATCAATTCAAGGGAGAGTTCGCCCAGGTTATCTTCAGCTACTCTGAAAAGTGTACTGAAGTGAGCCAGGCCCTGTGCCGACCACGTACGGTTCTCCTCCTCCCGGCGCCTCTTTTCAGCCTCTTCAAGAGAATTCATCAAACTATCCTTTAAAGACAACAAGGCCTCACCCAACTCATCATCACTGCTCAGCTTCTCAAAACTGCCCGTAAAATCACCCGTGGCCATGGATCTGGAAAACGAGACTATTTCGTTGAGATGGGAAACATGTTGCTCAAGGTTCCTCTCCAGGTCGCCAATCTCATCTGTCGCTTTTGCAGCAGAGAACTCTGGTATTATCCCCCGGGTAAGGCCGGTTACCAGATTCTTTGTCCTGTTGAATGATCTCCTTAGCCAGACTATTAATACCCCTGCAATAAGAAAACTAATGACCATACCCGAAACCGACAACCATACCACAAGCCCCTGACCCTCATTAATCACATTCAATATAATGGTCCAGAAAAGTGCTACAATCACCAGAAAGGGCAACATGATCTTGAATGTAAAAGAGAGCCTTATCTTCATCCTTTAAAAATTTTCACTTAAGAAATATACGAAAAGATTACATGGTGGCCTGGACTGCCCCTACCAATCGTTCTATCCCCTCCTGCAATACTTTTGCAGGTGTGGCAATATTCAACCTTTGATGTTGTTCCCCACCTGGTCCAAACATGGGTCCGTGATTCAGTCCGAGCCTGGCCTTATGTATAATAAACTCTTTTAGCTCATCGTCGGTTTTATTCAGAAATGAAAAATCAAGCCAGGTGAGGTAGGTGGCCTGCAAGGGTGAAATCGTGATTTCCGGAACGGCGGCATTTAGCTGCTTCACCAACATGCGATAATTTTTCTCCAGATATTTAAGCAGCTGATCGAGCCAATCATCCCCATGCGTGTATGCCGCTTCCATAGCCACCTGTCCCAGAATATTATCCCCACCCACATGGACCACATCAAGAATTCTCTCATACCTCTTCTTCAATTCCGGATGAGTGGCAATCACCGTAGAGGTGTATAGCCCTGCCAGGTTAAATGTTTTACTGGGGGCCATGCAAGTGAGGGTCAGGTCTGCGATATCTTTCCCCAAAGAGGCCAGGGGGATGTGCTGCTCTCCAAACAGTACCACATCGGCGTGGATCTCATCGCTGACCACCAACACCTGGTACCTGACCGCCAATTCAGCGATCCTCCCCAGCTCTTCCCGGGTCCACACTCTTCCAACCGGATTATGCGGATGACACAGAAAGAACATCCTCGCACCTGCTTTAAAGGTCGCTTCCAGGTGGTCAAAATCCACTTCATAGCTGCCTCCGGATTCCACCAGTTGGTTATAAACCAGCTTTCTTCCATGGTTGGTGACTGCTGAAAAGAATGGGAAATAGACGGGAGGTTGAACCACAATCTGATCCCCCGGATCGGTAAACTCCATCACACACATATTGAGAGCAGGGACAATACCGGGACTAAAATCGATGGCTCCGGGATCCACTTTCCATCCATGCCTTCTGTGTATCCAGTTGGCAACCGTCTCAAATAACTTACTTGGCCGGAATGTATACCCCAATATGGGATGTTGAATTCGCTTTTCGATGGCCTCACGTATAAATCCAGGAACCTCAAAGTCCATATCCGCCACCCACATGGGAAGCACCTCGTCAGATCCGAACACCGGAGGAAGCAGATCGTACTTTACGCTGGCCGTCCCTTTTCTATCAATCAATTTGTCAAAATTGTACTTCATTAGCTCCTGATATTATGTTTTCCAAAAATACCTAAATCATTTTAACTTTGAATAGTCATGGTAAGACCTAAAAAACATCTCGGACAACACTTTCTCACAGACCACTCCATCGCTAATCGAATTGTGGATGCTCTGGAATTTGAGTCAGATGATACTGTCATTGAAATCGGACCGGGTACGGGTATTTTAACCAGCCTGCTACTCGAAAAAAAGATCCACTTAATGCCTGTAGAGATAGATCAGGAGTCGGTGGATTATCTGAAGAACAAATGGCCCAACATTGAGAAGCTCCTTATTAAGGGGGATTTCCTAAAGCTCGACCTTGATGCTCTTGCTCCTGATCCGTATCACATCATAGGTAACTTTCCGTACCACATATCCAGCCAGATCTTTTTCAGGATTTTAGAGCAAAAGCATCATGTGAAATCTGTGGTTTGTATGATCCAGAAGGAGGTTGCCGATCGGATCACTTCCCCTCCCGGATCCCGGGATTACGGAATTCTGAGTGTGCTGTTGCAGGCCTATTTCGACCTGCAGTATCTATTTACGGTAAAACCTGGCTCTTTCTTCCCTTCTCCCAAAGTGACTTCCGGAGTAATCCGATTAACCCGGAACGATACCGACCGGCTCCCGTGTAATGAGAAATTGTTCTTCCGGGTGGTAAAAAGCGTTTTTAATCAACGTAGGAAAATGATCAGGAACTCCATAAAATCAATTTTATTAAATTTGGACAGCAATTTCGAACTTCTCTCGAAACGACCTGAGCAACTGAGCGTTTCCGAGTTTATTGAATTGACGCAGTGGGTTGAGATAGAGCTGGAGGCAAACAAACAGGGTACATCACAAAAGCACTAAGTCATGAGTACAGAACTGACCCGAGAATATGTAAATGAACTGAGGTCCATCATTGAAATCAAAGATGACAGTGCTGCATTGGATAAGTTGGAAGCTTTACATCCTGCTGATATTGCTGAGATCTATGACGGACTAACTATTGAAGAGGCCAAATACCTCTACCTTTTGCTGGATCCGGAGAAAGCTGCTGATGTACTGGTTGAGCTGGAGGACGACGACCGCGAAAAATTCTTAAAGGCGCTTCCTTCGGAGGTGATTGCCAGTCAATTTATCGACCACATGGAGTCCGATGACGCTGCCGATGTGATCGGGGACCTGACCGAGGAAAAGAAGCAGGAGGTATTGCTCCATATCGACGATGTGGAACAGGCAGGTGACATTGTCGATCTGCTCAGCTACGATGAGGACAGCGCAGGTGGATTGATGGCCAAAGAGCTGATCAAGGTAAATGAGAACTGGGGCGTTGCCACCTGTATCAGAGAGATGCGTAAACAGGCTGTGGACCTGGATGAGATCTATTATATTTATGTGGTAAGTGATGAAAATGTACTCCTCGGGATACTCTCGTTAAAGGCATTGTTGCTGGCCAGCGCTTCCACAAAGATCAAGGATATATTTGATGCGGATGTTCACGCTGTGCAGACTGATACACCTTCGGAAGAAGTGGCTCAGATCATGGAGAAGTATGATTTGATCGTATTACCTGTAATTGATTCCATTGGTCGTTTGATGGGCCGGATTACCATTGACGACGTGGTGGATGTGATAAGGGATGAAGCTGAACGCGATTACCAGCTGGCTTCAGGTATTACCACCGATGTGGAAACCACTGACTCTCCAGCCAGGATGTCCAGAGCAAGGCTTCCCTGGCTGATCATTGGTTTAGCGGGAGGAATTATTGTGGCTCTGGTGATCAGCCGTTTTGAGGGACAGATCAAAATTCACCCCGAAATGGCCTTTTTTATTCCACTCATTGCAGCCATGGCGGGTAACGTAGGGATCCAATCCTCAGCCATCATAGTTCAGGGCATAGCCACCAACAGTCTTGGATTGGAAAGTACTTTCCGGAAACTCCTGAAGGAATTATTTGTTGCCCTGCTGAACGGACTGATCCTTTCAGGATTACTGTTCCTTTACAATTTCTTTATCAGCGACAACCTGGCGCTCACCTTTACAGTAAGCTCTTCCCTGTTCGTGGTAATCATTTTTGCTGCCTTTTTCGGCACATTAATCCCGCTGTTGCTGAATAGAATGAAGTTTGATCCTGCGCTCGCCACCGGACCCTTTATTACTACCATGAACGATATCATGGGCCTGATCATCTATTTCATGATGGGGAGAGTGCTGTATGAACTATTTTTAGTCACCTGACAAAATCAGAAGGAAGTATTGATGGCTACCACCGGATCCATCTTGGCTCCCTGCCAGGCCGGAAAGATACCACTAACCAGTCCGATCAAGCTGGAAATCCCGATACCGAGCATGATATTATTCATAGTCAGGTAGACTGAGAAATCGCTGGAAAGCGTGATAATCGAAGCTCCCACCAGGACAATTAAAAGCCCCATGATACCTCCTGCAATGGAGAGCATCACCGATTCGAATAGGAACTGGAGCAGGATGAAGTACTTTTTTGCACCCAGTGCCTTCTGTATTCCAATGATATGAGTCCGCTCCTTCACCGACACAAACATGATATTAGCAATCCCGAATCCCCCCACAATGATAGAGAAGATCCCGATAAAAAAACCTGCAATCTTCAGTACGGAAAAGAACTGATCCAACTGATTATTGATAATACTGGTCTGGTTCAAAGCAAAACTATTCTCCTCCGAGGGTTTTAGCCTCCTGTAAGCGCGCATCAGTTGGGTGACTTCATAGGAGAGCTCATTGACCGTTACATTGGGTTTGGCTTTAACCCATATTTCAGGTCCCGATAGTTCACTGCGTATATCAATGAATCCCTTATAAAAATGGATAGGCAGGATGGCCACTTCATCAAGGATAAAGGCATCAAAGGTGCCTTTCCCCTCTTTTTCGATCACCCCGATCACCATCACTTTCCTGCCCAGCATTTCCACGTACTTTCCCACGGGTTCGGTACCCTGAAAAAGATCTTTGGCTATTTCTTTTCCAATTACCACCACATTCCTGCCCGCATTATTTTCCATAGGTGTGAAATATCTCCCCTTTTCGAGCTCAAAGGCCCGTAGGTCCTGAAAGCCCTCAGAAACACCAAAAAGATAGGCTCCTTCCACATTGTTGTTCCCATATTCAATCCTTTTACCTACAACTGAAACAAAGCAAACGCCTTCGGCATACTTGCTTTTATCCAACAGGTATTCATATTCATCATAGGAAGGCACAGGTCTGTTCATATATTTCCACCAGGCATACTCCTCTCCCTCTTCAGGTGCCCATGGCCACTTCTGGAAGTAGATAATATCACTCCCCAGGCTATTGACACTCTCCCTGATATTTGTTTCCAGGGAGTCAACAATGGTGAACACGGCAATAATGGCAAAAATACCAATAGTAATCCCCAACAGTGACAATAATGCACGCAGCCGATTGACAGTAACAGCCTGAATGGCCATCAGCAGACTCTCCCATACTAAACGAATGATAATCATTGAAAAAATGTTGCCTTTCTGTTTCTTTATTTCGCCGGAAACTGTTTCTTTTGCAAAGTAAGTTAAAAATAGTAAGATATACCGATAAACCAATGACTTCCCAGAAACCAATTTCCAGTGCACTTGTATCGGTTTTTTCTAAGGATGGACTTGACCGTATTGTTAAGAAGCTCCATGAACTGGGAATCACTCTTTACTCTACGGGGGGAACCCAGAGATTCATCTCGGAGCTTGGGATCCCTGTGACTGCGGTTGAAGATCTCACCTCATATCCTTCTATTTTGGGCGGACGGGTCAAAACACTACATCCCAAGGTGTTTGGCGGTATCCTTGCCCGACGTGAACTGGAAGAGGATCTGGAACAATTAGATACCTATGAGATCCCGCAAATAGATCTGGTAATCGTGGACCTCTACCCTTTTGAAGATACGGTGAAATCGGATGCTTCTGACCAGGAGATCATCGAAAAAATAGATATTGGAGGGATATCTCTGATCAGAGCAGCTGCAAAGAATTATAAGGACGTCCTTGTGGTGGCTTCACGCGATAGTTATGAGCCTCTCCTTTCGCTGCTTGAATCGGGGAAGGGACAGACAACCCTGGAAGAGAGAAGGGAGTATGCGGCTGATGCATTTAATGTATCCTCACACTATGATTCAGAGATCTTTAAATACTTTAGCGGAGAGAGGAGCAGAAAGCTCCGGTATGGGGAGAATCCCCACCAGGAAGGGCTCTTCTACGGAAAGCTGGATGAACTATTTGACCAATTGCATGGAAAAGAGATCTCCTATAACAATTTACTCGATATTGATGCGGCAGTAGGTCTGATCAACGAGTTTGAGGAGACCACCTTTGCTATACTGAAACACAATAATGCATGTGGCCTTGCTTCCCGTGAACGCCTTGCAGATGCGTGGTCCGCAGCCCTGGCCGGTGATCCGGTATCAGCTTTTGGAGGAGTATTGATCACAAACAGGACCATCGATGCGGAAACCGCTGAGGAAATGCATAAAATTTTCTTCGAGGTGGTGATTGCACCGGACTATGAAGAGGAGGCACTCCGGATCCTGAAACAAAAGAAGAATCGCATCATACTACAGCAGCATGACCGTACCATGAGTGATAAGATCGTTCGTACTGTTCTGAATGGGATGATCTTGCAGGATCGGGACCATGCCACCGAAAAGGAAGCTGATATGAGACCGGTCACCACTAAAGAAGCCACACCCGGACAGCTTGCCGACCTGGTATTTGCCAATAAGATCGTAAAACATACCAAGTCGAATGCCATAGTGCTTGCAAAAGAGAGGCAATTGGTAGCATCTGGTGTGGGGCAAACCTCCAGGGTAGATGCGCTGAAACAGAGTATTGAAAAAGCACAACATTTTAAGTTTGACCTGAACGGAGCAGTGATGGCTTCAGATGCATTCTTTCCATTTGCCGATAGTGTGGAAATTGCTGAGCAGGCTGGTATTACAGCGGTTGTTCAACCCGGTGGATCGGTGCGGGACCAGGAATCCATAGATTTTTGTAATGAACACAATATGGTGATGGTCTTTACCGGGATCAGACATTTTAAACATTGATAATATAATTAACGACACATATGGGATTGTTTTCATTCCAGCAGGAATTAGCCATTGACCTGGGCACAGCAAATACCATCATTATTCAAAACGACAAAGTAGTGGTGAACGAGCCTTCCATCGTAGCTCTTGATCAGCATAGCGGAAAACTGGTGGCCATCGGAGAGAAAGCCAGGCAAATGCATGGTAAAACCCATGAAGATATTAAGACCATTAGGCCATTGCGTGACGGAGTAATCGCCGATTTCCAGGCAGCTGAATTGATGATCCGGGGAATGATCAAGATGATTAACACCAAGCGGAAGCTATTCACTCCCTCCCTGAAGATGGTGGTGTGCATCCCTTCGGGAAGCACGGAGGTGGAGCGCAGGGCAGTTAGAGATTCCGCAGAGCATGCAGGTGGGCGTGATGTATATATGATTTTTGAACCGATGGCTGCTGCTATCGGAATAGGGCTGGATGTGGAAGCACCTGTGGGATGCATGGTGGTGGACGTTGGTGGAGGGACCACAGAAATTGCAGTAATTGCTCTGGGTGGAATTGTGTGCAATCAATCGATTCGAGTGGCAGGGGATGGATTCACCAGTGATATACAGACCTATATGCGGCACCAGCACAACATCAAAATCGGTGAACGCACTGCTGAAGAGATCAAGTTCCAGGTGGGCTCTGCCCTGCCGGAACTGGAAGACCCCCCCCAGGATTTCGTTGTAAGGGGTCCCAACCTGATGACCGCCCTGCCTAGTGAGATCCCTATCTCCTACCAGGAAATAGGACATTGTCTGGATAAATCCATTTCAAAGATCGAAACTGCTATCCTTTCAGTACTGGAACAAACACCACCGGAGCTCTATGCTGATATTGTAACTAAGGGTATATACCTGGCAGGTGGAGGAGCCATGCTGAGGGGGCTGGACAGAAGACTTGCAGAAAAAATTTCCATTCCTTTCCATGTGGCCGAAGATCCCCTGCAGGCAGTAGCCAGGGGAACCGGTATAGCCCTGCGGAATGTGGATAAGTACCCTTTCCTGATGCGGTAGGGAAAGGATCGCATATAGATTATGAGGACACTGCTCAAGTTTATTCAGAAGTATTCCAACCTCCTGTTGTTTCTCCTGCTTGAAGCAATTGCCCTCTCCTTTATCATTCAGAACACGCAGTTTCAGAGATCAAAGCTTGTGGGATTGAACCGGCAGGTAACCGGTTATCTGTATAGCAAAGTGGATGGAGCCAGAGAATACTTATCACTGAAAGAGGTGAACCAGCAACTTGTGTATGAAAACTTAGAGCTCCGAAACAGGTTAGATCTTTTGAGCAGTCATATGGATAGTGCTCTTGTAACCAGAGATTTTCGCGACCCTTATCACTATTTCTACATGCCCTCCAGGGTGGTCCACAACAGCGTATATAAACAGTATAACTATATCACTCTGAATAAAGGGAAAAAGGAGGGCGTATTCAGAGATATGGGGGTTATTTCAGATCAGGGCCTGGTGGGTATTGTGCTAGAAAGCTCAAACAATTTTGCTACAGTGATCCCGATAATCAACAGGGATTTTAAATTGAGTGTCAAGATCAAATCCAATAATTATGCAGGGATTCTACAATGGGAGGGTACCTCACCCCTGCAAGCCATGCTTACAGAGATTCCATTCCATGTATCTTTTCAGGAAGGTGACTCTATCATAACCAGCGGTTTTTCATCCATATTCCCGGAAGGAATCATGGTGGGAACGGTAGAATCCTATTCGTTGGAAAAGGGCAATTTCTATGACATCGGAGTAAGGTTATCTACAGATTTTCAACATCTGTTCCATGTCAATGTAATCAGAAATTACAGGCAGGAGGAGCAACTTAACCTGGAGGATCGAGTCAGATAATGTATATCATAGCCAGAAATATTTTCCGTTTCGTAGTGGTGATCCTTTTTCAGGTACTGGTGATGGACCATGTGATGCTTAATGGATATCTGATCCCTTACTTCTATCTTCTTCTTATCATTTTATTGCCATTTGAAACACCACGCTGGATCCAGCTGATTGTAGGTTTTCTGCTGGGAATGGCAATGGATCTGTTTTCGAATACACCGGGAATGCATACCGTGGCCACGCTACTTGTGGCATTTATCAGGCCATACCTGTTAACACTTCTGGCTCCGAGAGATGGATATGAGCCGGAAACATTTCCACGAATCCATTACTATGGGGTATTCTGGTTCCTCAAGTTTGCCTTGATATTAGTCACCATTCATCATTTTACACTCTTCTATTTGGAAGTATTCCAGTTGAAAGATTTTTTTAGTACTTTGCTCCGGGTGATCCTTAGTTCCATTCTGTCTGTCTCAACCATAGTGCTTAGCCAATATTTTGTATTCCGGAAATAGATGAACCAGTTTACTGACAGAAGGTATGTTTTTGTTGTAGTAATCATTCTGGTAGGCCTGGTCTATATTGTCCGGTTGTTCCAGATTCAGGTGCTGGACAAATCCTATGAACAGTTTGCTTTAAGCAATGCGCAGAGTGTAAGAGTTGTTTATCCTGCCAGAGGGCTGATCTATGACCGCAACGGAGAGATCATGGTTTATAACAAGGCAGCGTATGATATCATGATCACACCCCGGCAAATTGAACCTTTCGACACCACGGAATTATGCCAGATCCTGAAAATTTCCCGGGAAAGTGTGAAGGAGAGGCTGAAAACCGCCAGAGCTTATTCATCCCGGGTCCCTTCCATCTTCATGAAACAGGTCAGTTATGAAAACGCAGCCCTTCTGCAGGAGAAGATGTTCCAGTATCCGGGATTTTATGTACAAACCCATACACTCCGAGAATATACCAGGCCCGTAGCCGCTCATGCGCTGGGTTATGTGGGTGAAGTGGACCAGAAGATCCTGGATGAGGAATCCTACTATCAGCTGGGAGACTACATCGGTGTTTCAGGCATTGAAAAGGCTTATGAAAGCTATCTGCGAGGAGAGAAAGGGAAAAACATCTTTCTGAAAGATGTGCATAATCAGACCATCGAATCGTATCAGGGAGGACGATTGGATGTACCTGTGGAGGTGGGAAATAACCTGACTATTACCCTGGATGCGGAGTTGCAGGAGTATGGAGAAAAACTGATGTCTCCATATGTGGGCAGCATTGTGGCTTTAGAACCTTCAACCGGAGAAGTCCTGGCTCTGGTAAGTGCACCCAGTTATACTCCTGACCTGCTGGTGGGAAGGAGCCTGAGTAGCGAGTTTGGGAAGCTCGCTTCTGATACACTGAATCCCTTGTTCAACCGGGCACTGATGGCTCAATACCCTCCCGGATCAACGTTTAAGACCCTCATGGCTCTCATTGGTCTTGAGGAAAGAGTGATCTCCATATCCACTGAACATAGCTGTACTTACGGATTCTATGTGGGCAACATTCATACAGGATGCCACCTGCATGACACCCCTTTGAATTTAGTGGAGGCCATACAGAATTCCTGCAATACCTATTTCATTAATGTATTGCGAAGTGTGTTGACAGATAGAAAGTACGATAACACGTCCAGGTCCTATGAGAACTGGCGAACACATTTGCTTTCGCTGGGCTTCAATGCACCACTCGGAATTGAGCTGACCAATGAGTTGGATGGCAATATCCCTGAGGCAGATTACTATAACAGGATCTACGGGGAGGGGCACTGGAACTACCTCACCATAAGATCATTGGCGATTGGACAGGGGGAACTGTTGATTACACCTATCCAGATGGCCAACATGACAGCTGCTATCGCTAACCGGGGATTCTACATTACCCCTCACCTGATCAAAAGAATCGAAGAGGTTAACGAGATAGATGAAGAGTATGCCAAGAAGCTTTTTACCACCATCGACTCTTCAAACTATGGACCGATTGTGGATGGAATGGATCTGGTGGTGAACGGAGGAGCGGGCTCAACAGCCCGTAATGCAAAGATTGAGGGGATCACTGTATGCGGGAAAACCGGGACAGCAGAAAATCCTCACGGTAATGACCACTCCATTTTTATTGCTTTTGCTCCCAAAGAGGATCCCCGGATTGCCATTGCGGTTTACGTGGAGAACCAGGGATTCGGAACCACCTATGCAGCTCCCATTGCAAGCCTGATGATCGAAAAATACCTCACAGATGAGATCAAACGCACCTGGTACGAGAATTGGGTCATGCAGCTTATCCAACCAGCAGTAAATACAGCCACAACCGAAAATGTATCGGAAACAGTGGATACTACACAACAAAACCCGTAGTGCAATATGGTACGTCGGAATAATATATTTGCAAATCTGGATTGGATCTCCATACTATTGTGGATCGTCATGCTGACTTTTGGATGGATGAATATCTATTCAGCCAACATTATGGAAGCTGATGCAGGGATCTTCGATCTTTCACAACGTTTCGGAAAACAACTGGTATGGATCGGGGCTACCATCCTTCTGGTGGTATTGCTTCTGGTCCTTGATTCCAAATTCTATATCTATTTTGCATACCTCCTGTATGCTCTGCTCATTGGAGTTCTAATCGGAGTACTGCTCTTTGGAAAAGAGATAAACGGGGCAAAAAGCTGGTTTGTCATAGGAGGGTTTCAGCTGCAGCCGGCCGAATTTGCTAAACCCGTTACTGCTCTGGCACTGGCTACTCTTCTCACAACTCATAACTATTACCTTGGAAAATTCTGGCATTTGATACAGGCAGGAGCCATCATACTGGCACCTCCCCTGCTGATCCTTTTGCAACCGGATCTTGGCTCCACCCTGGTCTACATGGCCTTCATTTTTGTCCTCTTCAGGGAAGGATTTTCAGCCAATATCATGTTATTGCTGGCTGCATTGGTATTTCTCTTTATTATAACCCTGTTACTGGACCAGGCACTCATTTTACTTCTGCTGGTAATCGTGGGGCTTTTTATTTATATGTACCTAACCAGCTCTGTGAAAAAAGGATTCCTGCTTGGACTCTGGACAGGGGGGGTGTTTGGTGCCATATATGGCATCAATGTGATCTTGAATACCCAATATGCTCTTTTTACACTGGGATTGATCTCCCTGATACCCATTACTCTGGTCTCAGCTATCCGGAAAATTCGTTCCAGGGAATACAATCAACTGAAGGTTCTGACAGGTGTTCTCATAGCGATCGCTTTTGTGGTTTCAGTGGACTATTCCATGAACAATATTCTGAAACCTCACCAGCAACACAGGATCTTTGTTACTCTTGGACTCGAAGATGATCCACAAGGAGTGGGATATAATGTGAACCAATCAAAAATTGCCATAGGATCGGGAGGGTTTTCCGGAAAGGGATACCTGAATGGTACACAGACCAAACTGCATTTCGTGCCCGAGCAGAGCACCGACTTTATCTTTTGCACCGTGGGTGAGGAGTGGGGATTTTTGGGAACTACCTTTGTGATTCTACTCTATGTGGGATTCATACTACGAATCATTGTTCTGGCAGAGAGGCAACGATCCGCATTCAGCCGGATTTTTGGTTATGGATTTATCTCTATCTTCTTTACTCACTTCCTGATTAATGTGGGGATGACCATAGGCCTGTTGCCTGTAATTGGGATACCACTACCTTTTTTTAGCTATGGAGGATCATCGCTCTGGGCCTTCAGTATGTTCCTCTTTATCTTTCTCCGACTGGATGCCAACCGCCTTGAGCTGCTTAGATAGCATAGGCTAAATCCATGGTGTATTCCGGTCTCCGGTTGGAGCATTACTTTTATTCCTCCTTAAAATTTCGTACCTTTGCAATCCGCCGGCAAAAGCCAATCTGCTAAAACCAGGAAGGAGTTCTTTATGAAATATCAAGTATATGCGCGCCATAACTTCAATAAAATACCCTCTTATGGTCGGTTGAGTCCCAGCCAGATCCATGCTATTAATATAGTATCTGAAGTACTTCCGTTCAAAACCAACAATTACGTAGTAAATGAATTGATCGATTGGGAAAACTATGAACATGATCCCATGTTCATTTTGAACTTTCCCCAGAAATCGATGTTGAAACCGTCCCAGTTCACCACCCTGACCAAAATGGTGAAGAATGATACATCCAAAACCGACCTGGCAAAGTATGTGAATGAGCTCAGACTTTCTTTGAATCCACATCCTGCAGGTCAGTTGGAACACAATGTACCCACACTCAAAGGAGCTAAGCTAACCGGGATACAGCATAAATACCGTGAAACCATGCTGTTTTTCCCTACCCAGGGCCAGACCTGCCATGCATACTGTACATTTTGCTTCAGGTGGCCACAATTCACCGGGCTTTCCGAATTGAAGTTTGCCATGAAACAACCCAACCTGGTGGTTGGATATCTGAAAGAGAACCCCTCTATCACCGACATCCTTTTCACAGGAGGTGATCCTATGGTGATGAAGGCTTCGGTATTCGAAAAATATATCGACGCCATCCTGGACGCAGATCTCCCTCAGCTCAAGTCTATCCGAATCGGAACCAAGTCCCTGGCCTTCTGGCCGTATCGCTACCTGACTGATCCCGATGCAGATCAGTTGTTGGATATTTTTCGTAAAATTAACGACCGTGGGATCCACCTGGCGTTTATGGCTCATTTTAGCCATTACAGGGAACTGGAAACAGATGCATTGAAGGAGGCTGTATCAAAAATACGTGATACAGGCGCACAGATACGCACCCAGTCGCCCGTCCTGAAACACATTAATGACGATCCCCTGATCTGGTCAACCATGTGGCGCAAACAGGTGGATCTGGGAATGATTCCCTACTACATGTTTATTGCCAGAGATACAGGGGCCCAGTCCTATTTTGGAGTATCACTGGAACAGGCACACCACATTTTCAATGACGCCTACCAGAAAGTGAGCGGCATATGCCGTACGGTGAGGGGACCAAGCATGTCGGCAGGACCAGGTAAAGTACGAGTGATAGGAATTTCAGAAGTGAAAGGGGAAAAAGTAATTGTCCTAGAATTTCTGCAAGGCAGGAATCCGGAATGGGTAGGAAAACCATTCTATGCTGCGTACGATCCTGAAGCACAATGGCTGGATGATCTCCATCCTGCTTTCGGTTCTTCCCAGTTTTTCTATGAGCAGGAATACAATAAACTGCTGAAAGTGGATAAGCTACCCGGTCACACCCTTAATCTGGATAACAAACAATATGCTTAGCAGTCCGGGTAGGTGATTCGCTGAGTGGTAATGTTGATGTCGTATTTCTCCTCCAGGTATTCAATGATCAAAGGAAAGAATTCCAGAAAATCATCTTCAAAACTGCCATAGTGTTCCTTCAACATCATTACTGCATATTCGGCATGATTGGGCAATGATGTATTGGCTGCCATGCGTTCCAAAACCAGCTCAATCCCTTCCACACTCTGATAGGCCATCATCCAGTTATTTTCAAGAAAGGTGGGAAACCACATCTTGATGGCTCCGGGTAATACCTGATAGTTTCTTTTTAGCAAGTCATATGTACGGTTCACAAAATCATTAAGCGGCAAAGTGGAGAAGCTATCCCATAGTGAAGCAAGAAAGTGATCATAAAAGATATCAACGATAATGCCTGCATACTTATGATACCTCTCCGCTATCCTCTGTTTACTGCGGCGGGTAATGGGATGTTTATCAGTATATGAATCGATATCCCTGTGCATGATGATGCCCTTCTTAACCAGCTCGGGAAATAACAGATAGTTCTTTCCCTTCACATAGTCGCCCATAAAATTCCCGACAATGATCTCCTCATTGCATCCCGACAAGTAGGTATGTGCCAAAAAATTCACCTTAACTGCTATTCTTTTTCGAATTTCGCTAAAATTATTCGAAAATCCCTATTTATTGTATTACATATTAGTAAACAACATGTTTTAAAAACTGTTCCCTCCAAGGCTATTATACAGCATGTTCGGCTTTCTCGCTGAAATATTCCCATAATTTTAGGATCGCTAACTAAAAGAACATACATTCCATGAGCAGAAAGAACATCATCATTATTGGAGCAGCAGGAAGGGATTTCCATAACTTCAACACCTATTTCAGAGACAATGAGGAGTACAATGTGGTTGCCTTTACGGCTGCACAAATACCTGATATTGACGGGAGGAAGTATCCCGCTGAACTTGCAGGAGCCCTCTATCCGGATGGTGTCCCGATTTATGCTGAAGATCAGCTTACAAGGCTAATCCATGAGTTACAAGTAAAGACGTGTGTGTTTTCCTACAGTGATCTCCCCTACCAAAAGGTAATGAATGTAGGAGCCGTTGTAAACGCTGCGGGAGCCAACTTTGCTTTGCTGGGTACACAAGATACTATGATTAAAAGCACCAAACCTCTCATTGCAGTGTGTGCTGTCAGGACGGGTTGCGGCAAAAGTCAGACTTCCAGAAGAGTGATTGAACAATTGATGGAGAGAGGATTGAAGGTAGTGGCCATCAGACACCCCATGCCCTATGGTGATCTGGTCGCTCAAAAAGTACAACGATTTGCTACGGTAGAAGATTTACATCAGCATCATTGCACCATTGAGGAGATGGAAGAGTATGAACCGCATGTGGTAAGAGGAAATGTCATTTACGCAGGTGTGGACTATGAGGCAATTGTTCGGGCTGCAGAGAATGATCCCGATGGATGTGATGTCATCCTGTGGGACGGAGGGAATAACGATTTTCCCTTTTATACACCTGACTTGACCATAGGTGTTCTGGATCCTCACAGGGCAGGTCATGAGTTGAGTTATTATCCCGGTGAAGTGGTGTTACGCATTTCCGACATTGTGGTGATCAATAAAATGGATAGTGCCCCACCTGAAGGCATACAGATTGTACGTGAAAGCATTGAAAAAGTGAATCCTGATGCTATTGTGATCGATGGGGCTTCTCCGATAAGAGTAGAAAATCCCGATATCATTAAAGGTAAGCGAGTATTGGTTGTGGAGGATGGACCCACACTCACTCACGGTGAGATGAAAATTGGTGCTGGTGTGCTAGCTGCCCGAAAATTTGGAGCAAAGGAACTAATAGATCCCCGACCCTATACAGTAGGAAAGCTGTCAGAGACTTTTGAGATCTATCCCGAAATTGGCACCCTCCTACCTGCCATGGGGTATGGAAAGGAGCAATTAAGCGACCTGGAAGCAACCATCAACCAAACTGATTGTGATGCAGTGGTGATAGGTACTCCCATAGATCTGAACCGCTTGATTATAATCAAGAAGCCCAATACCCGGGTCTTTTATGACCTGCAGGAAATCGGGGAACCTAACCTGGAAGGAGTGCTGAATGAATTTATCAAAAAGCATAACCTGGGGTAAACTAAAAGTGCTTTTCCAATAATCTTTTTCCTGATTTTACTATTCGGGAAAAATGTATTATCATTGCACCACCACTTAAGCCATTAACAATAAAACGATGAAAAGACTATTGTTGTTAATTGCGTTAAGTGGTTTTTTTATTTCCACTTTTGCCAGACAGGATACTGCCTATCCAAAGAAAATAATCACTGCTACAGAGGTTACTATCCCTCCAAATATTGACGGTTGGTTGAATGATGAAGCATGGGAAGAGATTCCATGGGCTGGTGATTTTCAGATGTTTGAACCTTACGATGACAAGCCTGCCAGTCAAAAGACCGAGTTTAAGATCATCATGGATCGCGAAAACATTTATGTGGGGATCAGGGCCTATGATACGGCCCCGGACAGTATCGTTAGACGGCTCACGCGCAGAGACGAAATAGATGGTGATATGGTAGCTGTTTTCTTTGACAGTTACCATGACCTTCAGACGGCCTTTGGATTTGTTGCCAGTGCTGCAGGATCGAAAATGAACTACCCCGCCGCAAGCAGCGGAGTATCAAAAGAGGGTTAATTGCTT
>CAZURA010000095.1:0-22477 GCA_964622985.1 uncultured Bacteroides sp.
TCTGATATCGAAGTAGTAAAACAGTCGTTTTTAGAAATAGCTAAATCCGAAATTGAATACAGGCCAGAAAAGAAAATCGAATCTTCCGACCAAGTTCTTCAAGATATTATCGACACATCAATACTGATTGCCGGAATTACTCAACTATCCAAAAATGAAAAGGATCCCGTTCAAAAAGAAATCTACACTGGAATAAACCAGTTCAAACACTATCTTTTTGAAGGTACCTTTGGCTTATTGGAAGCGAAGGCAGCAAGTTCAAAAACTGCCCTGATCGCTGCCATCATTTTGAAAGATTCTCAGGGTGAGATTCCTAAATTTGATCCGGCTCTCCCGATAAAAGACTATTTAATAACAAATCCGGATTTCAATTATCTAAATAAACGCTTGAAATTTGTTAAAAAGGGTGAAGCTCTTTTCTACTGGTATCATGCACTAAAAATTCTACAACCAGGACAATAATATTTTGAATCCTTTAGAAATTTCACGTAGTTTTACACTTCATCTATGCTCTCGTAAAACACCTTAAAATGTCGTGCGACTTCTTTGAGTTTCTCCCGATATACATGAATAGGCATGAATTCCGGAAGTATTTCTGGATATTTCGATAGCACATTCATTATTTCCGGCAGGTATGGGTTCTTACATATTCGCTTGTTCTTGCTGAGAAAAAAAACTAATGTGATTTTTATAAAATCGAATCCCTCCATTATGTATTTCTGATGCCCGTGGCGATGCTGGCACAGGTTGGTCACTGGCATGGGAAGTCAACTTTTGGGCACGCTTAAAAGATGGTGAAAGGGCGTATAAATTATTAGGAAAACTGCTGACCCCGAAAGGAATTGAAGGCGCTGAAAATAGAGGAGGCGGTACTTATCCTAACCTATTCAGCACACACCCACCTTTTCAACTGGATGGAAATATGGGAGCAACTGCAGGTACAACTCAACATATTTTTTTTTGAAACAATGCATCCTTTTTCGTGAGATTCTCCATCTAAGTTCCTATTACTTCTAGAAAGGTTTAAAGTCTATGAAGACTAATAACGGTAATGAAATTTAGAAACTCAATAAAACTGGAGCTATTACATATGAAAAAAGAAAGAGGTGGAAATTCACGAAAGCACAGTTACAATAGACTGCAAGTAATAGCACTATTTGTATTTATGTTATTAGTTGCATCTTTTACGAAGAGTATTGCTCAAACAAACACTACGACGGGATTAGTAAAAATCGATGCCGTATATTTTGCACAAACCCACCTCTCTAAGCCGGATGCTGAGTATTTCACATTGGTTGGTAACCGTAGAACCTTGATAAAAGCCCATATCATTGGAGATACCACTGTTGCCTCGCCAGAAGTAAAAGCAATCGTGCGACTGGCTGGAAATGAACACGAAATCATATTAAATGGACCTGATACGCTTCCTGCAGGTTTTGAACCTGATATATACAAAATACAGCACAGCTACGAAGATGGATCTTTTACAGGTTCTATTCCAAAGGAATGGCTGAAAGACGGTATGACCGTTGAGGTAGTGGCAGATACAGTGCATCAAGCCTTTGATAGCCTTGCAATAGGCGCACCTACAGTGCTAAATATGAACTTCTTTAAATTTGCTTGTATTTATGAAGAATACAAAGAACAAAACAAATCAAACTGGAAGGAAGAATTTCAAGCCAGATTACCTGTATCAAACCTGGATACGACAATAATAAAAGCTTTTTTTCCGGAATTTTCTGCTGAACCCAGAAGTGATAAACCTGCACGACGATATAATGCTGAAGATTGGGCTGCCGGCGATAAATACACTAAAGGCTATCGCTTTGGAATTCAATGTGCATCTGCTCTATTAATAGCTGCCGGTACTGAAGGCATGGATGATGGAGGACATTTTTTATCATATGCAACCTATTATACCTTGAAATCAGGTTTAGCTGTTGGTGGAAGTTGGAAGGCTACAGGCGCAATGGGTGCAACAGGATTCCTGTTCCACGAATGTGGTCATGCTCTTGGCCTGCCACACTGTAACCAAGATAATAAATTCCCCTATAAAGAAGGAACATATGGAGGTATTGTTCAAGAAAAAGAATGGGTTGGCCCTAATTGGGGATTTTGTGAATGGAATGAAAAATTTATGTCTCCTCAATTCCTCAAAGAAGACAGTACTTGGAAAATGAAAAAATCGCCCATGCTTGGAGGTGGATTAGGAGATAATGAAGAGTGGACTAATTTAAAATATTTTTCTGACTATGAAGTATGGAAGATGAAGAGAAATCTTGAACGTCATATTGTAGAATGGGACTCCACTGAAGGGAAATGGGGCTCATGGGATGATTCTACCAAAGCATACACTAGCTATAGGGAAAATGATGGCATAAAGTATTCTGTAGGCGGTGGTTGCGATGTTTATAGCGTCATATTTGCTATAAGTCCTCCTACACCGGAAGCGAATTTAGTTTATCCTCCTATTGGCCCCTATCCGTCCGGAGTCATCAGACTTTTTGATCCCAACCTTGCTCAAGATCGTGCTGATATACAAACGGCCTATAGTGAGCACGTTGGAGGCTTTGATTATACACTTAAGATACAGCAAGGGAATAAAGAGATATATACCATGTTACCTTTTGAGTACAATCCCGATATGGACCCCTTAGACAAAAAGTCTCACACAACATATGCTATAAATTTAAAAGCTAGCGATGGTGAGGTAACGAATGTTGAACTCCTACTTACCCCGGATGCAGAGTTGAATGGATTGCCTTCAGAAGAAACCATTATTACCGGTTGGCCTAATACGGCTGTTTTAGTAAATGATATTAATTCAGAACCCCGGTTCAGGGCTTACCCAAATCCGGTTTCTTCAAGCTTAACCATCGAAAATGCTCCCATTAATGCTGATTTCAGTTTAATAAATATGGCGGGACAGCTATTTAGGTCAGGAACGATAGAAGGGACAAATATGAATCTGGATGTAAAATCATGCCCTTCCGGAATCTATCTGCTGACAGTTGGGGATCGAAGGAAAAAAATTATCATTGAATAGCTGAGGACTGTCCCAAGAGACTTTTTCCTATATCGACATATTACCAGATGAAACAACATGCTTATTGCTTACGGAATTACACAATAACCTTACTACTTCTTCTGACCATTGCCAGTAGCTGTGAAGGAGTGAGGAGCGGGATTTCAAAGAAGAATTCCAAACCACCTGTGGTGAGCTTGTCGAATCCAAACATCATATACATTCTTTCTGATGACCAGGGATGGGCAGATGTTGGTTTTATGGGCGATGATTTTTATGAGACCCCCAACCTTGACCAAATGGCACGGGAAGGATTGACATTTAAGAGAGCATACAGTAGTGGGCCCAATTGTGCCCCTACCCGGGCATGTCTTATCTCTGGAATGTACACTCCACGTCATCAGATATACAACCCCGGAGGAAAAGCAAAAGGGGATGTGTCAAAAATGAAAATGTGGGTGCCCGTACAAGAGCGTTTTCTGAAACCCAATCAAGTGCCGGAAAAGGATCCTTTTGTAACTAAATCAGAACTGGATGCTGAGATCATTAGTATTGCTGAAGTATTGAAAGAAGCAGGTTACATTACTGCTCATTTCGGAAAATGGCATGTTGGCAAAGGTAAGCAGGGTTTTGATGTGAACTCTACCAATGGGGAGCCAAATGCATGGGGGAAAACATATTATTCCGATGAATTATCTGCACCTAAGTTGACCAATGCAAGCATCGATTTTATCAAACAAAACAAAGACAAAAACTTCTTTCTTTACCTGGCTCACTGGGAAGTACATGCTCCTCTGGTTGCGACTGAAGAACTTATTGAAAAATATGAGAATAAGATCAAAAATGTGATGCCGGCCAATGGTTTTCATTACAACCCTGTTTATTGTGCTATGGTTGAACAGGTTGACAAAAGCGTGGGAGCTATACTTAAAACATTGAAGGAAGAAGGCATTGATGATAACACACTCGTAATATTTATGTCGGACAATGGTGGGGTCACAGCTCATTCGCTTGTTGCACCACTCCGTGGAGGCAAAGGATCGCTCTACGAGGGGGGTATCCGGGTGCCGGGCTGTGCTCGCTGGCCCGCAGTGATAAAACCAAATACAAAAACTGCCGTTCCGGTTACTTCTGTTGATATGCTGCCAACTTTTGCAGAAATGGCGAATGCTTCCTTGCCATTAACGCAACCCGTAGATGGAGTTAGCATTGTTCCCGTATTAAAAGGAAAACGTACTAAAAAGCTAAATAATAGAGCCCTGTTTTGGCATTTTCCGCTTTACCTTGAAGGTGGTGGCGAAAAAACTTATATACCTTTAACTGCTGATGGAGTTGCAGGACAAGGAGAAGGATGGCGGGGAATCCCCGGAAGTTCAATGATTAAAGGGGATTGGAAAGTGATAAGCTATTATGAGCGGGAAGGGGTAGAATTATACAACTTGGGTAAAGATGAATCTGAAAGCAATGACCTATCCGATAAGTATCCAAAAAAAGCAAAAGAAATGCAAGAACTTTTAGAGGCTTGGAGAACAGCTACAAAGGCTGTAGGGCCTGTATTGGAAAATCCTTTTTTTATCAAAAATTAAGATAATGAAAAAGACAATCATATTATTGTGTTTATCGGCCTTTACAATTTTATCCTCTGGTTCAAAACAAGAAGGAAAACATTTATTTATTCTCTCAGGGCAATCTAATATGAAACTATTAAGACCTGAAGAGTCTTTTACGCCTGCCATCAAAGAGAAATTTGGAGAAGAAAATGTGATTGTAGTAAAGGATGCAGAAGGAGGTAAACCCATCAGACGTTGGTACCGGGATTGGAAACCATTAGAAGGAAACGACCCCAAGGCCCAAGCTGATTTGTACGATTCTCTAATGGCCAAAATTTATCCGGCTATTGAAAATGAAAAAATTGCAACCGTAACCTTTATTTGGATGCAGGGTGAACGTGATGCGAAGGAAAAATTGGGCGAAGTGTACGAAGAAAGTTTGACAGGGCTGTATAGGCAGCTTAGTAATGACTTAGAACGAAAAGATATAAACTTCATCATAGGCAGATTAAGTGATTTTGACATGCTAAATGAAAAATATCTTCATTGGACTATGATACGGGATATTCAGGTTAAAGTAGCAGAATCCAACCCTCACTTTAATTGGATTAATACGGATGACCTTAACGATGGAGTGGATAGAAAAGGAAAGGAAATAAAGAATGATTTACACATGTCGGAGGAAGGATATATTATTATGGGTAGGCGCTTTGCTGACAAATCAATTGAGTTAATTGAGAACACTAAATAACAAATCCTGAAATGATATAAGCAAACCGTTTTTGAGACAGATAAATTTTTACAGTCATTGGTTTTCTTACAAAGACTAAATAGTTGGTAAATGAAAAAGATAATAAAATTAAAATCGCTTTCCGTACTGTTTATTTTGTTTTTTGTGGGCTGTACCCATAAAAATAATATACCTTCTGTGGTGATCTTGTCGAAGCCAAATATTATTTTAATCGTAACGGATGATCAGGGCTACGGAGATATCTCAGCACATGGAAGTCCTGATGTATCAACACCTAATATGGATGAGTTAAAATCCCAGGGAATTAGTCTGGAAGATTTTCAGGTAAGCCCATCATGTGCCCCAACAAGGTCTGCTCTTATGACAGGCAGGCATCCATTTAAAAATGCGATAACACATACCATTCTGGAACGGGAGCGAATGGTTTTGGGGATAAGGACTTTGCCGGAAGTTTTGAAAAGAGGTGGATATACAAGTGGTATTTTCGGGAAATGGCATTTGGGCGATGAGGAAGAATACCAGCCCAACAGGCGTGGATTTGATGAAGTATTTATGCATGGTGCAGGAGGTATAGGTCAATCCTTCCCCGGTTCGTGTGCCGATGTTCCGGATAATAAGTATTTCGATCCAACCATAAAGCACAATGGAACTTTTGTGAAAACGAAAGGCTACTGTACCGACATATTTTTCGCACAGGCTTTGTCCTGGATAAAACAAAAAGCCGATGAAGACAAACCATTTTTTGCCTATATCGCTACAAATGCACCACACGGACCATTTATCGCACCCGAAGAATACAAAAAGAAATTTATTGAACAGAATTACCCTAAAAACGCCCAGGGTTTTTATGGAATGATTGAAAACGTGGATGATAATTTAGGACTGTTAATGGAGAAATTGAATTCCTGGGATATTGCCGATAATACCATTCTAATATTTATGTCTGACAATGGAAAATCAGGCGGAGGTAGGAATAATGTACATGGGCCTACCTACAATGCAGGTATGAAAGGTATAAAAGGGACTCCCGATGAAGGAGGTACGAGAGTTCCGTTTTTTATTCGATGGCCAGGTGAGTTTAATGCAGGAGAAAAGGTTGATGTTTTACTGAATCATTACGACATGTTGCCAACATTTGCCGAGATTGCCGGGATTGATATATCGGATATACCCGATTTGGATGGACAAAGTTTTCTACCATATTTATTGGATCCGACTCTTGAGCCTGAAGACAGGTATCGTTTTGTCCACTGCGGAAGATGGCCAATAAATCCTGAAAATGTGAACAAGCAGGAATGTAACGAGCGTTGGATTGGAACCATACAAAGCTCAAGCCCCGATAGTTCTCGTTACAAGAATTGTGCGGTTAGAAACGAACGTTACCGCTTTGTGAATAACAAAGAGTTATACGATGTGATCAGCGACCTGGGCCAGAAACAAGATATAGCAGCCCAGCACCCGGAAGTGGTTGCTGAAATGAGAAAAGTTTATGACCAATGGTGGAATGATGTTAGACCTTATATGGTGAATGAAAATGTTCCTCTGGCAAGAGAAAAACCATTTTGGGTCGAATATGAAAAACAAAAGGAAGCAAGGGGTATCAAAGATTGGGTAATCCATAATTTGGATTAAATTGTATTTCGGTTTTAGTCCGGGTGTGAGTTCAAGTATAAGCACACTAATCGGGCAGCAAGTTTACAAGAGTATGATTAAATTTCGTGTAAATTCGTGCAATTCATGGACAAATTATTTTCAGATGAGAAAGCAACACATTTTTCTACTTATAGTTCTTGCAATTTTTTCCATTGCCTGTACAAATAAAGAAACAGAAGGTATTAGTGAGAAATTGTGGTATAAAAGCCCTGCGAATGATTGGTTCTCGGCTTTGCCTCTGGGCAATGGCCGCCTGGGAGCTATGGTTTATGGGACTGTGGAAGAAGAGCGCATACAAATGAACGAGGAAAGTCTTTGGGCTGGGTGTCCGGAAAATCCGTTTCCCGAAAACATAAAAGAGCATTACCATAGGTTTCAGCAGTTGAATTTACAGGGAAACTATACCGAAGCCCTGGATTATGCCATGAGCAATCTGGCTGTTTCGCCAACCAGTAAACGCTCCTATACTACCCTGGGAGAATTGTTTGTCAGTTTAAATCACAAAAACGCCGACAACTATAGAAGAGAGCTCGATCTGGAGACAGGAATAAATACAGTTGAGTACGATATAGATGGTAAAAGATATCGTAGAGAATCATTTGTGTCCGACAAGTACAATGCGATGTTTTTTCATTTTAAGTCGCTTGATGGTGCTGAAATGGAAGCTGCCATCAGGTATGAAAGAGAGAAAGATGTGAAGCTCTATGTTGATAATAACAATGTGTTGTGCATAGATGGACAAATTTTTGATGATCCCGATGGATATGATGATAATATGGGAGGCTCAGGTAGAGGAGGATACCACATGAAATTTGCATCCAGAATTGCTGTAAACTTGGATGAAGGCAATATAAGTGCAGGCGACAGTCAGTTATTGGTAAAAGATGCCGAAGAATTTACGGTGATAGTAAGTGCCGCAACTGATTACAATCTTCATTTAATGAATTTTGACAGGAATATTGATGCAAAAAACAATGCATATTCCATATTAAATAAAGGGCTGTCTGAATCTTATGACAAAATAAAATCAGAACATATTAAAAGCCATTCAGAAATATACAACAGGGTAGATTTTTGTATTACAGATATTAAGAAAGATACAATTCCTACCGATGAAAGAATAAAAAGATTAAAAGAGAATAAGGATGCGAATGACAACTATTTGACACAGGTGCTTTTTCAGTATGGACGCTACTTACTAATGGGTAGTTCGGGCGGACAGTCAGTTTTACCGGCAACGCTTCAGGGAATTTGGAACAAGGATATATGGGCCGCATGGGAATCAGACTACCATTTGAATATCAATCTTCAAATGAATTATTGGCCGGCAGATGTATGTAATTTATCAGAAACGTTTCAACCATTGTCGGATTATATTTATTTGCTTTCTCAGAAGGGGAAAACTACAGCGAATAAGTTTATTGGTTCAGAAGGTTGGATGGCACATCATACCTCAACTCCTTTTGGAAGGACAGCCCCCTCAGGTTCCTCTCAAAAATCTCAGGTTACTAATGGTTATAGTTTTCCATTGGCTGGAGCATGGACAAGCCTATCCTTGTGGAGACATTATGAATTTACACAGGATAAGGAGTATTTGGGTAAAACAGTTTATCCTGTTATCAAAGGAGCTGCACAGTTTGTTCTTGATTTTTTAATTGAAAATGAAAAAGGGGAACTGGTAACATCACCTTCCTATTCTCCTGAAAATGCCTATATAAATCCCCAAACAGGTAAGCCCATAAAAAATACCATTGCAGCAACCATGGACATACAGATTATAAACGAACTGTTTAAAGCATGTTTAAGCGCAGAAGAGGTGTTGGGAAAGTCTGAATTAACAAATTCCATAAATAAGGCTTTGGTAAAACTGCCAAAAGTGAAAATTGGAGCGGACGGAACAATTCAAGAGTGGCACGAAGACTACAAAGAAGCAAATCCCGGACACAGGCATATTTCGCATCTTTTTGGTTTTCATCCGGGAACACAAATCACACCTGCTACACCGGAACTATATAATGCGGCATTGAAAACATTGGAAAAGAGACTTTCATCGGGAGGTGGACAAACAGGATGGAGCCGAGCCTGGGTTGTTAATTTTTACGCGCGTTTTTTTGATGGTAATGCATGTAATAAACATATAAATGAATTGATGGCATCACTTGTTTCCCCGAACTTATTCGACCTTCACCCTCCCTACATTTTCCAGATTGATGGTAATTTTGGAGCAACAGCAGGTATGGCAGAAATGTTGATTCAATCGCACGAAGAAAATACCATAAGACTGCTTCCTGCATTACCTGAGGTCTGGAAAACAGGTCATGTAACAGGGCTTAAAGCAAGAGGTGCTTATGAGGTAGATATGGAGTGGAGAGATGGTATTTTAGTAAAGGCTGAAATTCATGGAGCTATAGGAGCAAAAGGAATATTAAAATATGCTGATAAGATTACAGGTTTTGAAATTCCTGAAAGTGGTTTTTATTCATATAGTTCACAACCTTAACATTTATGAAGAAGTGTAATTCAAGGATATTATTGATACTATTGATTTTTTTGTTTTGCTCCTGCCAAACGCCAAATGCAAAACTGGCGCACGAGCGACCCAACATTATCATTATATACACTGACGATCAGGGTTCTGGTGATGTTAGTGCCTTAAATCCTAATGCGAGATTCCACACACCAAACATTGATAGAATTGCCAACGAAGGAGTAATTTTTACAGATGGTCACAGCAGTGATGGGGTTTGTACTCCTTCGAGGTATTCACTACTAACAGGGAGGTATAGCTGGCGGACTTCACTTAAAAAGGTGTACTTGGAGCAGATGGTCCCTGTTTGATAGAGAAAGGGCGAATGACTATTGCTTCCTTGCTTCAAATCCACGGCTATACTACTGCAATGATTGGTAAATGGCATTTACAAATGGAATCCGAAGGGAAGTTAGGCAACAATCGCGACTGGTCGAAACCATTTACAGACGGCCCCATTGAAAAAGGCTTTGATTACTTTTTTGGAATACCGGCATCCATGAATTATGGCGTGCTTACCTATTTGGAGAACAATGAGGTTCTGGAGGCTCCTTCAATGTGGACAAGAAAGAAGCACATAAAAGAACCTTATACCGATTATAGAATGACACCTCCTTATCAAAATGAGCGGGGAGAAGGTGACGGGTGGGTGGAAACAGCACCCTCTTTTAACGACGAGTTAGTACTGGAAACATTTGCTAAAAAGGCAGTAAGCTATATTAATAAATCCGCGAAGGCAGCGAAAAATGGTAAGCCATTTTTCCTCTATCTGCCTTTAACCAGTCCACACTTACCGCATTGTACACACCCCGATTTTCAAGGCCGCAGTAACTGTGGAAAATATGGCGACTTTATGGAAGAAACCGACTACAGGGTAGGACAGGTTCTGGATGCATTAAAAGCAAACGATATTGAAGACAATACGCTGGTCGTTTTTTCTTCGGATAATGGTGCTGAAAGAAACTATGTTTTTCAGCGGGATGCATACAATCATTACAGTAGTCTGAATTTTAAAGGCGGAAAACGTGATATATATGAAGGCGGTCATCGTGTTCCTTTTTTAATGCGTTGGCCTAATGTAATTAAGGCCGGCAGAAAGGTAGATGTACCGGTTTGCCAAACCGAATATTTGGCAACCATCGCTGAGATTGTTGATGCAAAACTACCTGATAATGCCGGCGAAGATAGTTATAGTCTTTATCCCATGTTAAAAGATGACAAGTTTAACGAAAATAGCAGAGGGGCTGTGATTCATCATTCTGTTACCGGTCATTTTGCTATTCGCGAAGGAAAATGGAAATTGAATATGTTGCGTGGTTCCGGCGGCTCATTACAGCCGCGGTTGATTCAACCCAAAACTGGTGAAGCAATATACGAATTGTACAATATGGAAGTAGATCCCGGTGAAAATACCAACCTTTATTTTGAACATCCTGAGATCGTTAAAAAGTTAACTCAGGAGATAACAAAAATCATTAAAGAGGGAAGATCAACACCGGGAACTCCACAGGATTATGTAAAAGGTAACTGGAACCAGATAAGCTGGATGAACCAATAGTTTTATAAAACAAGACAATAAAACCGGAATTAAAGGTTGGAGAGGTTTTTATAATTAAAGATTAACAAAATGAAAAAACTAACAATTAGCTTATTACAATTATTGATTATTGGTGTGGCAGTCTATGCTCAAAAGAATGATGACTGGACTGAATTATTTAATGGCAAAAACCTGAAAGAATGGGAGGTTCTTAATGGAACTGCCGAATTTAAGGTTGAAGACGGTGTTATTATTGGAGTAAGTAAAATGAATTCGCCCAATACCTTTTTAGCGACGAAAAATAATTACGATGATTTCATACTGGAGTATGAAGCACGCATTGATCCCGCTTTAAATGCCGGTGTGCAAATTCGTTCCAATTCAATCCCCGAATATCGTGATGGTATTGTGCATGGCTATCAGGTCGAGTTGGATCCGTCTAAACGAGCGTGGTCAGGCGGCATATTTGATGAAAAACGACGCGGCTGGCTCTATAACCTGGAACGCAATCCCAATGGGAAAGCAGCCTTTAAAAGCAATGAATGGAACAAATTCAGAGTAGAAGCTATTGGTTATAATATCAGGGTGTGGGTTAACGGTGTACAGACGGCAGACCTAATGGACGATATGACAGCATCAGGATTTATTGCTTTGCAGGTGCATAGTATTGGAAATGACAGCAGGGCCGGGAAAGAAATTCACTATAAAAACATCCGGATAAAAACTGAAAATCTGGATGCTGAAAAATCACCCAACAGCAAAGATGTTCCCCAGGTTTCTTACCTTAATAATCGCTTATCTGAAAGGGAAGTTGAAGAAGGATGGGCCATGTTATGGGACGGCAAAAGCACCGAAGGCTGGCGGGGAGCTAAACTAAACTCTTTCCCGGATAAAGGCTGGAAAATTGAGGATGGTGAACTGAGAGTAGATGCAGCTGACGGAGGAGAGTCAACAAACGGAGGAGATATAGTTACCATAAGGAAATACAAGAACTTTGAACTGGAAGTGGATTTTAAGTACACCGAAGGAGCCAATAGTGGCATCAAATATTTTGTCGATACCGAATTAAACAAAGGTAAGGGATCATCTATAGGATGTGAGTTTCAAATATTGGATGACAAGCTGCATCCGGATGCAAATAAAGGAGTCAATGGTAATCGGACAATGGCATCACTTTACGATTTGATCAAAGCCGAACCGGTTCATTATTCTCCAAATATGCCTTATAAGCGTGTAAATAAATATGGCTGGAACAGAGCAAGGATTACAGTTAAGGATAAGAAAGTAGAACATTTTATAAATGGCATTAAAGTGATTGAGTACGAGCGCGGAACCCAGCAATGGAAGGCTTTAGTAAAGTATAGTAAGTATAAGGATTGGCCAAACTTTGGAGAAAATGAAGAAGGACATATCTTGCTCCAGGATCATGGAGATGCTGTATCATTTAAAAATATAAAAATTAAAACATTATAAGTAATGACAAATTCAAGAAGAGATTTTTTAAAAAACAGTGCTTTTACATTAGGAGCATTAACAGTATTACCAAGTCAGGTTGTTTTCTCAAAAGGGAAAAATATTGCACCAGGTGATAAAGTAAACATGGCTTTTTGCGGCATTGGTAATCGTGGAGGACAAATACTAAGAACCTTTATGGATACTGGTTGGGTAAATAACGTAGCAATGTGTGATACCTATATGGGGGCAGAGCATACGCTAGAAAATCTGGAAGCCTATCCTAATGCTGCGCAATATCAGGATTTCCGAAAAATGTTTGATGAGATGGGTGATAAGATCGATGCGGTATGTGTTGGCACCCCTGATTTCTCTCACTTTCCTATTACGATCCTTGCCATGTCACTGGGCATTCATGTATATGTAGAAAAACCACTGACGCGTACTTTCCAGGAATCCTCTTATTGAAGTAACTGTAACTGATAAATCAACAAGCGAAAGAGACTTCTGATGAAAGAACAAGAAAAAGCATTAAAACACTTCCAGGGGAAAGTGGTACGAAAAGACCTTACTTCTAAGGTAAAGGGGAACGCTGTGGTTCCAGCTTACGTCCTGGAATTTCTATTGGGACAATATTGCGCGGTTGATGATGAGGAAATTATTAAGTCAGGGATTGAGCAAGTTAAGAGTGTTGTTACAAATAATTTTGTTCACAAAGCGGATGCTGAACTTGTCAAGTCCGTTATCAAGGAAAAAGGCAGTCACAAGATCATCGATAAGCTTACAGTAACATTGAATGAGAGAAAGGACATTTATGAGGCATCATTTACAAATCTTGGTGCCAGCCATGTTCCCATCTCAGATGACATTGTTCAAAAACATAGAAAGCTGCTGGGTGGTGGTGGCGTATGGTGCATCATTAGTGTTGTATATGATGCAAGTGAAGATGCTGCCACACGGTGGGTTATTGAATCTGTGAAACCAATCCAGGTTTCCGGAGTAGATGCTGATGAATATATAAATGCTCGCAAAGAATTTTCTACAGACGAATGGCTGGATCTTTTGATGCATACTATCGGTTTGAACCCTGAGTATTTCAACAGAAGAGGAAAAATGATACAGGTATCAAGATTGATCACTCATGTAGAGAATAATTATAATTTGGTGGAGCTTGGGCCGAAAGGAACCGGTAAATCTCATATTTTCTCAGAACTATCACCGCATGGAGTCTTGATTTCAGGAGGCGACGTTTCAAGTGCCAGGCTTTTTGTAAGCAATGTTGGTAAAGGTCAGGTCGGACTGGTAGGTTATTGGGATGTTGTTTGTCTTGACGAATTCGAACAAGTAAAAGGTTCAAAAAGGGCAGATGGTGATATGGTGAACATCATGCAAAACTACATGGCCAACAAATCATTTAACCGGGGGAAGGAGACAATTCAAGCCTTTGCATCAATGGCATTTGTTGGGAACACCAAGCGTTCGGTTCCATATATGATACAAAACTCTCATTTGTTTGAGTCCATTCCTGAGGCCTATATTAAAGGGGCTTTTCTAGACAGAATTCACAACTATATTCCTGGCTGGGAAGTCCCTATTTTGAAGGAGAGTTATTTCACCAGTCAATTTGGTTTTATAGTTGATTATCTGGCAGAAATATTAAGAGAATTCCGGAAGTTGGATTATTCGAATCTGGTTGATGAATATGTTGAAATGGATCCTTCCTTTTCTGGCAGAGATAAAATGGCTGTAAGGAAAACATTCTCTGGCTTGGTAAAGCTAATTTATCCGGATAAGATTTTGGCTGAGGAGGAAGCTTTTGAATTAATAAATTTCGCAGTAGAAGGCCGCAAAAGAGTGAAGGATCAATTGTATGTCCTAGATGAATCCTTTAGAGATCATCCGGTGGAATTCAGGTACAAGCGAATAACTGATGGGGAAGAAGTTGAGGTTGAAACCCTGGAGAAAAACAATCTACAAGATCAAAAGAAGCTTCAGGTGGAGGAATCTAAAGAAACATCAATTGATGGAACGAATGAAGTTGTAACAACAGAATTGAAACCTAGTACTATCTCAATACGTGATAATCAAACTGGTATCTCCTATCATAGATTATTTGGAAAATATTTGAAAGGAGTCAATAAGGTTCAACTTACAGATCCATACATTAGATTGCATTATCAATTCCGAAACTTAATGGAGTTTTGCTTGATGCTCTCTAAGCTAAAAGCACCTGAAGAGGAGATAGAGCTGCATTTAGTTACCTGGAATGAAGAAGCCTACAGGCATGATTCAGAACAAAATTTATATGAATTGCAACTTTCAGCCGGTGAAATTGGCATCCAATTCACATGGGAATTTAAGAATCTTCATGATCGCAATATAGTAACCGATCATGACTGGAAAATTGTACTGGGACGTGGTCTCGATATCTTTGAACCCATTGAAGGAAAATTTGATATGGGGCATCTAACTCAAGAGAAACGACAATGTAAGAATTGCGAAATAATATTTTTGAAAGATCAAAAGTAACATTCAATCTATCACCCCAGTATGGATACGCAAGAGCTTCCAGAAGACATTATCGCTCGACTTGAAAAACGAGTTGAAGGATTTATGGATCCAGAAAAGGCCGATCCTATGGACAAGTATTTTGATGGGATCGGAAGTATGTTCAGTGAATCATTATTAGGTTATAATTTCAAACCTGTAAAGAACTTCCTTAATAATTGTCAAAATGAAAAGCAGAAACTATTAGAGCTACAATCAGAAACTGACGATGTATTTAAGGCTATACAAATCAAAATATTGAATTTGAGCATTTCTAAGCTAAATGATGCGACCCTCCAAATAAAAAAGCCGATGGATTTAAGTAACTATGTGTCAATGACTGGTGAACTAGAGCGCATTCTCAACCTGATGGAATCCTTTGCATCTGATGACTCTCTTAAATCTCAGCTCTTTTTAAAAGAGCGAGCAGAAATAATGGGGAGGTTCTCTATTTCAGAAGAAGATCTAATAAAGACAAAAGAGTTGGATCGGCAAATTGAAGAATCGATTAGAAAACAAGAAGAAAGAAAAGAAAAAGCACCGAAATTCCTTAAATGGCTTTATAAGTAATAAATCATTTATATCAAATGCTTTACTCTTCAGAGTATGAATTTAAGTCAATCTCTTTGATTTCATTCAATTCGGGAAGACTGAAGGTAGAAGTTTCTAGCTCTTCAGGATTAGGTATAATATTTTTCGAATACTCACTGGTCCTAAGTATCTCACCTTTGCCAAACCGATCATTTATTGTTTCATCATGAACTTTCAATTTTCCTCTCAATAGGTTGACGAATTTGATCTCATTCTCATCGTGTTTCTCATCTGCATTAATAATTCTCAAAGAAACCTCTAAAATCACAAGTTCTTGGATCACATTCAAATCAGATCTTCCGATTCTTTGAAATAGCTCTTCGATTACTCTGGCTCCTTTAGATTCAAGAGATTTAACAAGCTTCGATAATGCATCTGATAAGTCAATCGCTTCAAAAAATGAAGTGTTTTTATCCATTTTCTTAAGCTCCTCAATTTCCCTTTTATCAATATGACCGTCACAGGCCATAGTACAAAAGGCCACATCAAAAAGTAATTTCTTAAAGTCTACTTTATCCATCTTAAAATTTGTTATTCGTTATCAGATCTTCTAAATCCAACTGGTCTTCTCTCAGGAGCTTCATCAGTTTTCCGCCTCCTATCTTCAAGTTGTTCTTTCAATAATTCGTATTTCTTGATTTCAGAATAAGATACTGATGGTGAATTCTCAGAGATGACCTTCTCAAGAATTATTTGTGTTATTCTTCCTTTTAACTTTAGTGCAGTTCTGGAAGCTTCATCAATCAAAAATTTAATATCACTTGAAACATAATTCTCAGTAAGCTCCGCAAGTCTCTCATAATTAACACCTAAATCAACTGGCCGTTTTTTCAAATAAAGCTTAAACATCGATAATCTAGCCTCATAATCGGGTGGTGATAAGTATATTATTCTATCTATCCTACCTGTTCTTAAAATTGCAGGATCTATCTTTTCAGGTCGGTTCGAGGCTGCAATGATGAAAATACCTTTCTCTGAACAATTTGACATTTGTGCGAGAAATTCATTGACCGCTGAAGCATTCATGTGATGTAAGTTTCCTTCCCGGTTTGGGACAACTGCATCGATTTCATCAATAAAGATAATCGTTGGAGCCTTCTCTATGGCTTCCTTGAAGATTTCGCCAATTTGTTCTTCAGTAGCATTTACATATTTGCTCTTTATATCAGAAGGTTTTAATTGCAAAAAATTGAATCCAACCTCCTCGGCAAACTTCTCAGAGATAAATGTCTTACCGCAACCTGGTGGCCCATAAAGAAGCATTCCGTTTGGTATGGTTACTCCATACTTTTCAAATAACTCTTTTTCGTTCAAAGCCCTTATTACATCATTATATAAAATGTCCTTCAAAACTTGCATTCCTGCGATTGCATCAAATCCCAGTCCTTTCTTTTTGTTGGCCTTGAGAGGTGTCGATTCTTCTTTTTTAGGATCATCCAATTCAACTTCATGCTTTAGCGCCTTAATGAAGTCGTTAGTATTTTTAAATCTATGCTCAATATCTATTGCTAGTGCCCTTCTAATAGTATTCTTCAGATTATCATCATCCAGCTCTGAAACATTCTTTATCCCAAAACTAAGAGGAGTATTCCGCTTCTCTCTAATTGTTGAAATGAATTTATCTTGTGTATGCTGAAAATTTGGGATTTCAATAAACCAAGGAGGCAATCCCATTGTCATTTGATATAATAACGCACCCACTGAGAAAATATCGCTTTGCGGAGTAGAAATGCCATTATAAAGCTCAGGTGCAATATAAAAAGGAGACAATTGGGTTAAATCAATTGAATTGCTTTTACTTGAAATATAACGAGCAAATCTGAAATCAGTTAATACTGGTTTTTCCTTATTATCAGAATAATCTAGGGTCACTGTATTCGGATCAATGTTGTTGTGAATTATTGTTTTGGGATGTTTATGAATTTGCTCCAGAGTCTCAAGTAATTCAATTACTATCGGAATTGCAGAATAAGGTGAGAATGTTCCTTCTCTTTTTATTTTATCTTGGATCGTTTCACCAGAAATGTAGTTCAATATAATGTAATTGTACTTCTGTTGCTCGAATGCCAGCTCCCCACTATTTATTACTCCAATTATATTAGAATGATCGAGTAATGATAGAATTTCAACTTCTAACAAGGTCCCATTTGAAAAAGAATGGCTAGATAGCTTTGAACTATTGTATAGTTTAAGCAACAATATCTCGCCATTCATCCCTTTTACTCTGTACTTTTGAAAATAGTCATCCCCCCCTATGAAGAATTGAACTTCATAATTGGAACTTACTATTTGTTTCTTTTTTAGGACTTGCCTTTCCATATGTTTTAACCGACTAATTCACTTCCATCACCACCTCCAATAATCGGGCGGTCTGTTTCTGGTAGTAATTTAAATAATTCAATAATGATCGGTCGTAGTGCCTCTTTAGAGGGATTGCTCCCGGCCATTTGCAAGCCTCTATCTAAGGTCAACCTAGCTCTGCTCCTATCTGTCCAATCTAATGTATCAAACTCATCATTAAAGTGCTTTAAATAAAGTAGCTCCATTTGAGCTCCCAATCCCTGGTCAACGAGTGCAAAATCCAAAGAGCGCATATTGTCAATCAATTCCTGAGCTACTTTTACATTTTTTTCCTTTATTACTTCAGGAACTTGATCCTTAAACTGTCCTACCATCAATGCGGTTTTTTCATTACCAAATTGCTGATTTGTTTCTTCAAGTCGATAAAAGACTTCTTTTAGTTCTTCCTCTGTTTTTGGCCACTCACTGTCTGATTGAATCTTATCAAGCTCCTTTAAAGATCGTCTCAAGCTATCGAGAACATCTTTTTTCCTATCATAATCACCTTTCCCCTGTTCAAATCGTTTTTGGGTTTCTGATATCTCCTTTTCCAATGAATCAAGCTTATTTTCATCTGTATAAATACCTTCTTGTCCAATCAAAATAAGAGTCTGAAGAGCTTTATTAATCTCTGCCTCAAGCCAAGCAGCATCAATTTCTTCCTGCACATAATCAGTAGGTGGCTCGAACTCAAATGTGTAATCCAACGAAGGGAAAAATGCAGAAAAACTTACCCTTTCTGATTTATCAACTTTTAATGTTAAATCTACATCACTACCCTCAGGCAATAAACTTGGCAAGTCCTCTCCGGATATAATAACATCATATACGTGTTCATTATATATCGCTCTTGTATTTTCCGAATCATGTTCTCCTTGATATATAGGGACTTTTAAAGAATCCTCTTTTATTCCTGGTCGTATTTGCTTCTGAGTTTTTAGACCATTTATTGTACCAGTCGCAGGTGTAGATTGGTTCTTTTCTAATCCTTTTATACTTCTAAATACTACTTTCCCAGAGGCACGGCTTTTTATCTCAATTCCAATAAAATATGGTAGTGTGGCACTACCAATTTTTGAACCCTGTATTATTGTAAATTCGGCAGGCTCGCTTGGTATATTATCTCCTTGCTCGTTATAAGCAAATACATTAAATGCATTTGTTTTGCCGCTATTTAGTTTAACCTCAATAACATCTCCAGCTTCATCAATTTCGGTTTTTCCGCTTGACCAAGCTTTATCTGCACGTATAACATCAACTAATATTTTTGAGGGAATTTCTCCTTCGGTTTTATCCTTTAATAATTTGATAGTAACAAACTCTTCGCTCTCCACAGTGGTAGCCTCATATCCAAACTCAAATTGAATTTTAGTCCTATCTCTCTGTTCGTCTTTGATTTCTTCCGAGATATCAATAGTAGAAGCAAATAAAGCAGCTCCTTTTGAAACTACGGTCATTGGATCCGCACTAATGTCAGGTTTACAAATTTGCTCTTCAAGCATACTCCTAAGTATCGGTGAGTATGTTGGCCCCCCTACCAAAATTAATGAATCTAGAGATTGACCAGAGAGATTTTGCCTCTCTAACAACTGTATGCAAATATCAATTGACTTCTGAAAGATTGGGCCAAGTGTTTTTTGCATCATTTCCTGGCTGACAGTCAAGTCAATTTCAATTTCTTCTCCATTATCATCTAAGCCGGCATCACCAGGATCAACATATTTGTTATATTCTTGCTTAAAGGATAATTGATTTTTTATCTCCTCAGCCCAGAATTTTAATGCGTCCTTAAACTTTTGTGAAGTCTCCTCTCTACTAAGAATATCATCAATGGAATAGTTTTCCTTCAGATATGGAATCATAATATCGTCGACGATAGCATAGTCAAGATTCTTACCCCCCAAGAAATTGTCTCCTTCTGTATCAATAACTTTCATTATGCCTTCTTCAACTCGTAAAAGGGCAGCATCAAATGTTCCCCCTCCAAAGTCAAACACTAGCCAATATCCATCTTTGATATTCGAATCCAGACCATAGGCCATCGAAGCAGCAATTGGCTCTTGTAATAATTCACAATGCTCAAAACCAGCAAGTTTTGCAGCTCTTGCAGTAGCATCTTTTTGGTTGATTGTGAATTTAGCTGGGACGGTGATAACAACTGATTTAAATGTTTCATCAGTAATGAATGATTTAAGGGATTTCAGTATTTCAGCAGATAACTCTTCCGAACTATATTCTTTTCCCGCGTGGGAACTAGAATACTTTTTATCGGTACCCATCGTTCGTTTAAATTCAATAAATGAATTTATCTCAGCTCCTTTAGTAAGAGATCTTTGTCTTTCACTTCTGTACATTCTATAAGCGCTATCGCCAACTAACACAGACTTCTTTTTATTGAATCCCACACAAGATGGTGCAGTATCTTGTTGCACATCGGTTTTTTGAATTACCGGTTCACCTTTTTCCATTCGAGAAATAGCCGAGTTAGTTGTTCCTAAATCAATCCCATAATCTATTTTTGTTCTTGCCATTATATTATTCTAGTTTTGTGAAACATCTACTTGGGCTCTTTGTAGCAGTACATTATTGTAATTCACTTGGGGCCGGATTATTCTAGTAATGACTTGCTTATCTGAAGGCAAGTTTTCATCATCAATAAAATTAATAACATCGATATTCATGCCATCGTTATAATCTTGACCCAATAGTTGGACCATTTCATAACCATTGGCTTTGAAATTATCCTTAATTCTTTCTATCCCCTTTTCAAGTGGCTTAATCCCTTTAGTATTCTCATCCATCTTGGATAGATTTTTTTCAATCCTAACAATTTCATCAGCTACCTTTAATGCTAATGTATGGTCTGATTTTTCACTGGCAGCTGAAGTTTGACTAATTGAACTATTCATGATCTTTAACTGAGATTCTAGCACCTCTATCAATTTGTTATCCAGCTTAACACCTTCCTCTTCAAGATTCTTGCGTGTATTTTGAATATTAAGGATAAGGTCAGACTTCTGTTTGAAAATCTGTTTCCTTAAAACAACAAAAATTATGACAAGAAATAAAGTGAGTGCCAGACATACAATTACCCAGTATAATGTTTGCTTACTTAACGAATCACTTAATGATGAAATATTTTGATTTGTGGCGTGTTCTGAATTCTCAATTTTAACACCAAGTTCATTAGCGGTACTTTCAATATTTGCGCCATTGATTTCAATTACATTTTCAAGACTATCAATAATTCTAGTCGATAAAACTTTGTAAGCAGTAAAATCACTCCTCAGACTCCTAAAATTATTTGAAAGTATCGCATTATCCTTCCTTATTTCAACGTTGTCGCTATTGACTATCCCAAGATCGCTTTCGAGAGCAGAGACTTTTTTATTCAAGTCAACGATTTTGTTATTAAATGAAATACTATCTGTTTGAGCAAACAGGCCAATAAATGCTATTGATAATAGCAGAACTGTAAGTTTTATTTTCATCTGTTTATTAGTTTTATAAATCTATCCAATGTCTTTCTAATTAACTGGTTAATTGCATAATGATTCCTAAATCTTTCAACTAAATGTGGGGAAATTGCATAATAAATCAGTATTAAAGCATTTCCTAATTTGTTTCTAGCCAAAACTTCGTCTCTGTATCTTCTGAGAACCATCACTTGAGGGTGTTCATAGCTGCCATATGCCATCGTCGCTATATAGCACCCGCCCGATGAAGATGAACGAGATGCTGATGAAGTATAAGAACTTGCAGCTGTTTTAACAGCTTGCAATTGGCTATTTATGCTAGTAATTGTGCGTTTATTTGTATTATAATATTCTCTTACCTCATCTACCATATCTAAACTACCTATTAAGTTGAGAGCAGAAAGAGCCGCAGATATAGTTGTTGGCAGTGTAATTAATTTGGATCGATCATATTGTAATCCTTCTTGTGCTTTGTTCACAACTGCTATAATCATCCCCAAGGCATTATGAACTACACCACTACTGATTTGCAAATAGAAGTTGTCATAAACCCCTAATGCATTTCTAATGTTTGACAATTTAGGCTTGCAAGCTACCACCAAGGAGTTTGCATTATCAATACTATCATTAAGGTTTTGAAAGTTATCGAGCTTACTAGAGACAAAAGCGATATCCTCAGCAGCAGCTTCTTTTTTTTGTCTCTCCGGCGCATCATCAACCCATTCCTGAATTACATCAATTGATTCATCAATTCTGCGCTTAGTTTGTCCAGTTGCACCAATGGATTTTGCATATCTTGCAATTGTTAAAGCAGCCTCGCCAGGATCATATTCAGGTTCTTCATCTCTGAGTTTATTGAAGAAATCGATTGAACATTGAAGGATTTCACTCGCAAGCTTATTTGCAAGCATTTGGTATTGCACATTTTCACTTCCAAGAAGCCTTTTAAGCAGGGCAATGTCTGATTTTGCAGATTTATAAAGTTCCTCACCATATACTTCTGCATCATAGGGCTTCTCCTTCCTTTT
>CAZURA010000096.1:0-10411 GCA_964622985.1 uncultured Bacteroides sp.
AAAGGTAAACTTTTCGCCGCAAGCGGCGGGGAACTAACCCCTAAGAGATTAGATGTCAATAATACAGCATGGGAATTGTTGTCAAATGGAGGCAGAGCGCTTGATGCAGTGGAAAAAGGAGTTATAGTAGTGGAGTTGGATCCTGAGGTTCACAATGTGGGGTATGCAAGTTATCCGGATCGGAACGGAATTATTACCCTTGATGCCAGCATCATGGATGAAACTGGCAATTGCGGAGCAGTTACTTTCCTGCAGCATATTAAAACACCCATAGTTGTAGCCCGGAAAGTGATGGAGAAGACTCCTTATGTGATGCTTTCTGGTGAGGGAGCTTTGGAGTTTGCGCTGGCCAACGGGTTTAAGAAGGAGGAGTTGCACACGGAATACTCCCGACAAGCTTATAAAGAATGGCAGCAAAGCCAGAAGGAGCTTCCGGTTGATCAACATAATCACGATACAGTAACCGCGTTGGCCATCGACATGGATGGCAATATTTCAGGGGCATGTTCCACCAGTGGAATCGCCTTCAAGCGTCATGGCCGGGTGGGAGATTCTCCCATCATTGGAGCGGGTCTCTATGTGGACAATGAAGTGGGAGGTGCAGGTGGAACCGGAGTGGGAGAAGTGATCATGAAAACCCTGGGATCTTTTTCCATAGTGGAGAAAATGAGAAATGGTTATACTCCACAGGAAGCATGTAAAGAGCAGGTGGAATACATATTGAAAAAAGTACCCGATGCGGAGAATCAGCCGGTCTATTTCATTGCTCTCAATAAGCAAGGTGAATATGGAGCCTACGGAACAAAAGGAATATTCGACTTTGCAGTACGGTCAAAAAAACAGGAGAATATGCTGCAGAGGGCAGATACCGCCATTTAAGTATTGCGGCAGGCTAAAAATATCGTTAACTTGTACCTATCTGTCTACTAATCTGTTTTAATCATGAGAAATTTAGTTTTTAGCATCGCATTACTGCTTGCGGTTTCCAGCAGCTATAGTCAGAAAGTCAATTTTTCCGGCTCATGGAAGATCAATGAGGAATTGAGTGAAATGGGGGATCAATTCAGTCTTGCTCCAAACAGTATTGTGCTGAAGCATTCCAGGAAAACTCTGGAGTTTGAAAAGAACAGCAGCTTTCAGGGCCAGGATTATACCACTAATGATGTGTTCACACTGGATGGCAAGGAGTGTGAAAATCCGGGATGGATGGATTCCATCAAGAAGTCAACTGCCCTATTTGACAAAAAGACCAAAACGCTGAAGATCACCTCGATCATTCCAATGGACGATGGGAGTGATGCAGAGATTATTGAGGAGCTGGTCATGGATGGAGAACAACTGGTAATCGAGTCCACAGCCTCATCGATATACGGTGAATTGATCGAACGGTTTGTGTTTGATAAACAGTAACCGGCAACTTCAGGCACCCAGTCTACCTGGCGAATAGGTTAAACTTTCCGAGCTTTAGCTTCTGAAGGAAATATTGAAGGGAGACTTTTATCACACCCGCTCCATACACCATACTCCTCCTCAGGTTAATGGAGGAAGCTTCCTCAAAGTAGCGAGTCGGACAGGTGATTTCTGCGATTTCAAATCCGGCATAAAAAATCTGAGCCAGCATTTGATTGTCAAACACGAAATCATCCGAATTATCGTTGAAATGGATCGTTGTAAGCACCTCCTTGGAAAAGGCCCTGAATCCCGTATGGTATTCAGACAATTTCTGATTCATCAGTATGTTCTGTATCAAGGTGAGAAAACGGTTGGCCAGGTATTTATACGTGGGCATTCCGCCCTTCAAAGCACCCTTACCCAAAATCCTGGAACCAAGTACCACCTGATACACATCATTAGCAATCAGATAACACATAGAGTGGATCAATCGTGGGGTATACTGGTAATCGGGATGAAGCATGACGACAATCTCCGATCCCAGCTCAAGTGCTTTGTTATAGCAACTCTTCTGATTAGCCCCATATCCCAGGTTCATCTGATGACGTACTATATGCTTGATTCCAAGCTCCTCTGCCTGACGAATTGTATTATCACTACTATAATCGTCAACCAGGATCACGTGATCCACAATGTCAAAAGGGATCTCCTTATAGGTTTGTACCAGAGTTTTTTCGGCATTGTAGGCTGGTAATACAACTGTTATCTTGTTCCCGTTAATCATTGTCCTTACTGGCTCTTTTCACTGTTAATACATACCCATTCTTTTCACGGATCACTTCCAGTTCTGTAAACCACTCAAGGTATTGGGCCTTCTTATCGACTTTCATCACAAAATAGGCATCTCTTTCTACCGGATTCTTTAAGAGGGAATCACTCCCTATAACAACTCCGGGTTCCGGAGGTTGTTTGTCAAAATAGAAGAGATGAGCATAGCTCTTAAAGCCTAAAGTCTCTACATAAACATTCTTTCCTCTCAATTCTTTATAGAACTCAATGGCAGCCCTCTGCGAATATCCCTCAATTCTGGAGGTGAAAAGATAGATGGATGTGGAGACAAACAAAAGTGTGACCAGGTGCAGGATCCACATACCGACTGGTTTCCGGCGCAGGAGCTGAAGCGCTGCTATCACCACTCCGATAAAAAAGAATGCACCCACAAGCCATTCTCTTCCACTCCATTCCACCTGAGCACCCAGGGCACTTTTAGTAAATAGATCCAACTCAATAACGTTCTGAGTGAGCAACCAATCCGGATGAGTAGCCGCAAGAGGCAGAGCGATAGTGAAGGCGGAAAGTATACCTGCCACCATCAGTAGTAAAATGACCTGCCATTTTGGAATCTCAAGTTTTACCTCATTCCATTTCATCCAAACCCAGGCGGATAAAAACGTAAGCGGGAAATAGGTGAGGGAGCTATAATGTAAAATCTTTGTCTTTACTATGGAAAAGAGGATCAATACCACCCAAAACAGGATATACATCCACTGCCGGTAAAGCTTTTGTAGTTCGCTGGTCTCTTCTCTCTTGATAAAACTCCTTATTGCAATCACAGATGCCGGAAAAACTCCCAGAAGTATCACCACCACATGGTATCCTATAAATCCACTGTGTCCTGCATCGCCAGTGGAAAAAAGCCGGATCTGATATGCAATGAAATCCTTCAGAATATGAGTGTTCCCATTGATTACCTGCAGCAGGAACCAGGTTCCGCCAGTGAGGATCAGCACGGCAATGAAGAGAACAACATGACCGGTTGTTGTGGAAATACTGAATCTCTTCAAACCAAAGAATATCAGAAAGCAAAACGTGAAAATCAATAAGGCTACCGGACCTTTGGTTAATACTGCCAGACCAAGTAAAAAGGCTGAGAGTACGATATTCTTGATCCTCTTTCCGGCTCCCTCAGGATCGAAGTAGAAAATAAACCAGGAAATCCCCAGGAAAATAAAGAGATTGAACCAGGGATCAATAATCCCTGATTTGAAATAGAAGAAAGGCAATATGGCTGCTCCGTAAGAGAGCACCCAAAACAATCCAAATTGATGACTGTAGATCTTTTTACCCAGACCGTAGAGTGCAATGAATGTAATGATTCCGCAGATGAAGTTGGGGAAGCGGGCTGCAAACTCATTGATTCCAAAGAGCTTCATGGAGAGGACCTGCAACCAGAAGAATAAAGGAGGCTTCTCCCAGAATGGCTCATAATTAACCTGTACAGTAATATAATCGCCAGTTAGGATCATCTCTCTGGCCGACTCGGCAAAATTGATCTCATCCCAGTCAAATAGGTGTACAGAGCCCAGGAACGGCAGAAGAAGTAAGGCCGCACTAAGAACAATGCCCGGGTAAATAAGATGTGTTTGTGGAGTAAATTTCATCCTTTAATCAGTTGTGGTAATGAGCGATCGAGCCAATCATTGTTGTACCTGTTAAGCCACCACCAACCCAGGTAACCTCCACACAGTCCCAATCCCATACCCCCTGTAACATCCATGAGAAAATGTTGCGACAGATAGATCCTTGAATAGCCCACTCCAACAGCCAGTATGAATGCCATCATCTGACCTGTAACAGACCTCAAAAATAGAGATAAACTTAAAAAGACGCCAAAAGCTGTAGCTGTATGTCCAGATGGAAAACTGGACCAGCTGTGCACGTCTACTCCTGCTACCAGATGAAGATTATACCCAATATCATGTAGTTCAAAATACTTAACCGGCCTGGCAAAATCGCTGAAAAAGATCCGTTTGAGCAGCTGAGCAGACAATCCTGAAATGGCATACCCTGCAAACATCACCAGAAAGATCCGCATTCTGATCATCAACATGATCAGGATGAGTGCCAGTATCACCCAGCCATCTCCTAATAAAGTCCACCACCTGAACAGATGGTCCAGAACCTGAGAATGCAAGGAATTCATGGCCATATGGATCTCTTCCCGTTCAAACCTCAGACATATGATAAACGAAACTACTCCTACCAATATGGAGGACAAAATAAACCAGCTTCCCCTTTTACCCATCATAGGGAGCTAAAAGTACTAAAATGATCCGTGTAACACATTTGAAAAGTTACTGAACTTTGAATCAATTAATGTGTTAGATTTGTGAAAAGGTCTTTCGGATGAAAACAATAAGGACGCTAATTCTGGTCACTATTCTGATGCTTTCAGTTACCGCAAGAGCGCAGATAAATCTCTTCCTGGGAGGTAATCTGCAGGGAGATGTTTCATGGATCAGGGGAGATGAACCCGTTATGAAGCCCGGATTTGGAGGTGGCTTTAGTTTTGTCTACTGGGAGTATGAATACTGGTTCCTGAAAGCAGGACTGAACTATAATTACAAATCTTCTACTATCCTTACCTACCCTGATGATTACGGTGAACCCATTACCGGACCGGAGGATAAAGTGAATATCTCTTTTGCCGAACAGGCCGTGGGAATCCCGCTCAGCATTTATTTCCGTCCCTATGAATGGGGATCCAACACACTCCTGATTACCGGAACCCTGAAAACCATGTTTGCCCTTTATATGAAAGAGAATTCGGATGCATATGGTGAGTTGGTGCTCAAAGGAGGCGATTTAAAAACTGTTACCAAAACCAACGTAGGTATTGGAGTAGGTTATCAGCGACAACTGGACCAGCATTTATATCTGAATATTATTCCCTCTTTTAACGTGGATATCCGTGCCGACAGGGCCTTTAATTCCATAACCCTTACTGCTGAACTGATATACGGGATCTATTAAAGCCGACCGGGTTCAGGGAAATACATGATCCGCTGTTTTCTGATCTCCTTTCTGAGCATCTTTGACCTCCCCCGGGTAATTTCGTCCAGCGCCTGCCAGAATCTAGGGCTATGATCCTTATGGCGGGTATGCATCAATTCATGCAAGATCACATAATCGGCCAGGTGGTCGGGCAGCATCATCAGCCAGCTGTTTAGATTGATGCTGTTCTTTACCGTACAACTGCCCCAACGGGTTTTCATTCTACGTATTTTCACTCCGGAATAGGACAATCCATGTTCGGAAGCCAGCTCCTTAACCCGATGAGGCAAGTGGGAACTGGCCTCACTGTTCAGGATCCGCCAGATGGCATCCTCCAGGTTGCGGTCCCCATTTTTAAGTACAACCCGGATCTCCTTTTCTCTCACTGTCATCGTTCCTCCCTCTTCAGGTATGCGACTCTCTGCTGAAGTCTTTCTCATCTCCACAAGCTTTTTCACAATCCACTTTTTCTTCGACATCAGGAATCCTTCTGCTCTTTTCTGATTTACATATCTCGGTATTGTTACCCGCACCTCTCCCTGCTGATTAATCCGGATGGCCAGGTTCCTGGCTCGTTTGTTAATAACATACCTTACCTCCCCTATCTCCCGGTATTTTACAATATTTTCAGTTTTATGCATTCAGATCTAAATGGTTATCTATAACTTTAGCGTTTATTTAAAAACAGAAATAATGATTCGGAAATCGATCTTCCTCTCCATCATACTGCTTGGTGTGTATGTTACCAACATGGCCCAACAGGCCTGGTCGTTGGATGATTGCATCCTGTATGCCATGGAGAATAACATCCAGATCAAACAATCGGATTTGAACACCCAATATAACGAAAACCTGCTGAAGCAATCAAAACTGGGACAGATACCCAACCTCAATGCCGACGCCAGGTACACCTATTCGTGGGGACGTGCTCTGGACCAGACTACCTATCAGTTCACAGAAGATCAGCAGATACATTCTACCAGTATGGGATTAAGCTCCTCGGTTAATCTCTTCAACGGATTCAAGGTGAGAAATACTATCCTTCAGAATGAACTGAATCTGATGGCCAGTTACCATGATGTGGAGAAGATTAAGAATGACATATCCTTGAATATTGCAGCTGCCTATCTCGCCATCCTTTTTAACAAAGAGTTGCTGGGGGTGACCATTAATCAACTGGAGATCACGGGACAACAGGTTGAACGTACTCGTAAGATGGTGGATGCTGGGAAGCTGGCAAAGGGTAACTTGCTTGAACTTCAGGCTCAATTCGCTGCAGAGGAGCTGAACCTGGTGAATGCAGAAAACCAGCTGGCCATCTCTCTGCTTAACCTTCAGCAAATCCTTTACCTGCCTATTGATACGGCTTTTGATGTGTCGATCCCCGAGCTGGCAGATCCGGATGAGGATCCCATGCTATTCAATGCCATGGAGGTATATCGCTACGCCGAACAGGAGATGCCAGAGATTAAAAGCGCTGAGCTGGCAAAAGAGAGTTCTGAGAAAGGACTGGCTATTGCCATGGGAGGCCGTTACCCTCAATTGTATCTTTCTGCCAACTATAATTCCGGGTATTCAGATATCAGGCAAAAAGTAGTTGAATTGGGAGATCCACAGCAAATTCCCATTGGAGAAACTGCGGGAGGCGAGCCTGTGCTCTCCTATCCCCAGCAGATCCCTGTATACGGTGCCTATCCTTTTTTCGAACAGATTCGAGACAATACTTCAGCTGGTCTCGGAGTGGGATTTACCATTCCTATTTTTAACGGATGGCAGGTCAATAGCAGCATTGCCAATGCCAGAATTTCTCTGGAAAACTCGAAACTAGAATTGCAGAATCGTAAACTCACCCTCTACGCTACCATCCATCAAGCCTATGCAGATGCATTGGCAGCCTTGAAAAAGTACAATGCCACCAAACAGGCATTGATCTCCATGGAAGAATCATTCAAATACACTGAAAAGAAATTCGAAGTGGGCCTGGTAAATACAGTGGACTACAACATGTCCAAAAACCAGCTTACAGCTACTCAGTCTGATTTACTCCAGGCCAAATATGACTTTATTTTCAGAATCAATGTGTTGAACTTTTATAAGGGAGAACCCATTTCACTTTAATACCCCGCTAAAATGAAATCAAAGAAATTATTACTATACATTGCGATATTCGCCGTACTTCTTATCGTTGTGCTTGCCGTAGGCAAGAATAAGGGCTGGTTTGGCAATGAAGGCTATCTGAAAGTTGCTGTTGATAAAGGTGTTGATAGGGAAATCGTTGAGATCATCACTGCCAATGGCAAGATCCAACCCGAAACCGAAGTGATCATTTCACCCGATGTGTCGGGTGAGATCGTTGAACTGGAGATCAAGGAAGGGGATGAAGTAACCAAAGGACAATACCTGCTAAAGATCAAGCCGGAAGCTTATCAAATGGCACGTAACCGGGCAGAAGCCTCTCTCAACAATGCAAAAGCCAGGCAGAAGCAGGCCGAGGCACAACTGGAACTTGCCAGTCTTGACTACAAGAGGAACAGCAAGTTATATGAGGATCTTGCCATTTCGGAAGCTGAATTTGAACAGTCGCTCACCTCATACAATACGTCATTAGCCGAAAAAGAGGCATCCGAGTTCTCGGTGCAAAGTGCCAAGGCCAGTCTGGATGAAGCCGATGAAAGCCTTACCAAGACATCCATCCATGCTCCCATGGACGGTACTGTTTCAAGTCTTTCCGTAGAACTGGGAGAACGCGTTGTGGGAACCTCTATGATGTCAGGTACTGAAATGTTGCGTATTGCAGACCTCAATCGCATGGAAGTGGAAGTGGAGGTTAATGAAAATGATATTGTACGAGTAGCCCATCTCGATACGGCTTTAATCGAGGTGGATGCTTATCCCGATACCCGGTTTAAAGGTGTCGTTTCTGAAATTCCAGTTTCGGCGAGTACCACAGGGATGACCACTGACCAGGTTACCAATTTCAATGTGAAGATCCTGTTGTTGCCTGAATCCTACGTCGATAAGATCTCTGATACCAATCCCTATCCCCTGCGGCCCGGAATGTCGGCCACAGCGGATATTCAGACCGACAGGAAGAGTGGTATCTACACCATTCCGATACAGGCAGTAACCACCCGCATGGATACTGCAGGTGCAGAACTGTTTCATAAGACCGACGATGAACAAATCGCTTCGGTCAGCTCGGACGGATCCGTCTCTTCCGAAAGTTACAGTAATCCTTCTGAAGCTACTGGAGATGAACCTATGGTGGTTGTTTTTACTGTTTCGGAAGGGAAAGCCTGGATGAAAAAAGTAACAACAGGTATTCAGGACAACAATTACATCGAGGTCACCGAAGGGCTCGATCCTGATGATGAGATCGTCATAGCTCCCTATTCTGCCATTTCCCGGCAACTTAAAAACGATATGAATGTGGAAGTGGTAAGCGAAGAAGAGTTGTTCAAAGGAGATAAGAAGAATAAGGATTGACAGCTCCGCTGATATTACATATTGAAACAGCCACAGATATTTGTTCCGTTGCACTTTCAGAAGGAGATCGGCAACTTGCCCTGGCAGAAAGTGGTCCTGAACGTTCGCATGCCACGTTGTTGAACTCTTTCATACGAAAAGTATTTGCTGAATCCGGGAGAGAACTGGCACATATCAACGGAATTGCTATCAGTAAAGGTCCCGGATCCTATACAGGTCTTCGCATAGGTGTTTCTACCGCCAAAGGGATAGCATATGCCCTGAATAAACCCCTGCTTGCCACAGGAACCCTTGAAAATATGGCCTATGGGGCCAAGGAGATTGGGGAGATTATTGAGCTTGCAGAGAAGTACGATGATAAGCTTCTGATCTGCCCCATGCTCGATGCCAGAAGGATGGAGGTCTATTCGGCTTTCTATTCCTTAGACATTAACCTATTTCGGAAGGTCTCTGCAGATATTATCGATGTTGATTCCTATAGCGATATCCTTGAGAATTATCACATATGCTTCCTGGGGAATGGAGCCGATAAATGCCGCGATCTGCTGAACCATCCTCATGTCCATTTCATTGGGGGATTTCAACCTTCTGCACATCACATGATCCTTCCCATACTACAACGGTATAAACAACAACAGTTCGAAGATGTGGCCTATTTCGAACCCTTCTACCTTAAAGACTTCATTGCCACTACTCCCAGGAAAAAGGTGCTTTAACCGGAAATACATGATAAAATAATATATTGATATATTTACAGTATAAACAGATCAAATGGCAACTACAGCAGATTTTAGAAACGGGCTTTGCCTGGAATTCAACAATGACCTCTTTACCATTGTACAGTTTCAGCATGTAAAGCCCGGGAAGGGTCCCGCTTTTGTAAGGACCAAGATGAAGAGCCTCACCACTGGCAGGGTAATTGAAAATACGTTTACTGCCGGGGTGAAGGTAAGTACAGCCAGGGTGGAAAGAAGACCCTACCAGTATCTCTATACCGACGACATGGGTTTTAACTTCATGCATCTGGAAACCTTTGAACAGATCACCATACAATCGGAAATGATTGAAAATGCAGATCTGATGAAGGAGGGCCAATCGGTGGAAATCGTAGTACATGCCGACACGGAAACTCCGCTCAGTGTGGATCTGCCTCCTTTTGTGGAGCTTTCTGTTGCCTATACCGAACCGGGAGAAAAGGGAAACACAGCTTCCTCATCTGCCCAGAAACCTGCTGAACTGGAAACCGGAGCCAAGATCATGGTACCCCTTTTTATTGAGAACGGAGAGATGATTAAAGTCGACACTCGTGATCGCTCCTACTCGGAGAGGGTCAAAAAGTAGTCTCCTGCTTAATCCACACCTATGGGCAAATTTTCAGAGAACCGTCTTAAGTTATCCACATTCAAACTGAATTCACTGCTGGATATTACCCTGGCTATCAATGATAATGTATCTACCAGTGAATTGATTCGGCGCTATGAGAATATGCTTACCGATGACCTTGATATTGGTAAAGTCATTGTCCTGAAATTCTCAGATAAGTGGGAATGCCTGCTCAATTCCGGATTCGGGAACAAGTTTTTCGATAAGGTGGATATGAGCAGGGATTTGCTGCCCTATGAAGAGATCTCATTCATTACTTCTGAACCGCAACACTTCCCCGAACTGGTGGATATCGTAATACCTGTGCACCATAAAC
>CAZURA010000096.1:10434-22382 GCA_964622985.1 uncultured Bacteroides sp.
GATCGGGGATATTGAAGAAGAGGGTGAAGGGGTGAGCCCAATCATAAAGCATTTAAGGTTTATTCAGACCCTCTCCAATATCATTACCGTAGCCATTGAAAACAAAAGGCTTTTCCAGGAATCACTGCGGCAGGAAGCCATAAAGAGAGAGATGGAACTGGCCAGCCGTATGCAGACCATGCTGATCCCGGCTAAGGAAAAATTGCCCTCTCATGAGTTCATTCAAATGAAGGCATTTTATCATCCCCATTTTGAGGTGGGTGGTGACTATTACGATGTGGTTCAGCTGAGCAAGGATGAAGTGGGATTCTGCATTGCTGATGTATCGGGAAAAGGAATATCGGCAGCGATCCTGATGTCCAATTTCCAGGCCAACCTGAGAGCCCTGTTTACAGCAGATAAAAGCCTGACCGCTACGCTGAACCGGCTCAATGAAAGGGTCATGAACAGTGCCAAGGGAGAGAAATTCATCACGCTATTTATTGCCCGGTATAATTACTCAACCAGGGAGCTTACCTATGTGAATGCAGGACACAATCCACCCTTCCTTTTCAATATTGGCTCCTCCGAACTGATCCACTTGGGCAGTGGGTGTGTGGGCATGGGAATGCTGGATGAGCTTCCTTTTGTGAACGAAGCAGTGATCAAAGTGGATGAGCATTCCAAGCTATTCTGTTATACAGACGGGTTGGTGGAGGTGATCCAGGATTCAGGAGTGGAGTTCGGGACCGAGGATCTGGAGAAGGAGATTTCCAACCAAAAATCGTTGGAAGAGAATATCAAGACCATTATTAAGAATCAGAAGATCATGGAAGGATCGGCTGCTATCTTCGATGATATCTCCATCATAGGTGCAGAATTTCCCGGAAAGGAAGGATTCAGTTAAAGCGAATCCGCTTAAGGAGTTACCTCCCCTTCAGAGTTATTCTCCGGTTGATCCCTGTGGTAAATATCCATGGCCACCAACATGGCCGTATATCCCCAGAAAAGTACAGAGAGTTTATCCGTATCCAGGAAGTTATTGAGCAATCCATGGAAATAGTAGGAGAAAAGCCCCACCAGGATTGCCAGGGAGAATATCCTTATGTTCCGTTGTCTGGACCTGAAATGGACCCTGAGCCCTGTATAAACAGTGGCCCCAATGATCCAGAGAATACTGAGTAATCCGAACACTCCCTGTTCTGAAAGAGGCCCCAGGTATTCACTATGGGCATTCCCTCTGTTTCCAAAATCTGTACTGATCAGGGTTTTCTCATAGGAACGCTGGTATCGCCCATATTCAAACTGGTAGGTGCCGGGTCCGAATCCCAACAAAGGTTTATCTCTAAACATCCTGATGGCACAGCTCCATCGGTTAATTCGCTCCAGGTTCGACTGGTCGGTTGAAATGTTGGAGATGGACTGTACGTGCTCACCGATCTCACCTGAAGATTCCACGCGGTTCTGTTCCAGTTGCATCATCATCTGGTTTCGTACGGAGAGAAAAAAACCTGCCAGGATGATTGCCCCTACAAGCACAATCTCGAATCGTATCTTTAATTTTATGATCGCCCACACCCCTAACGATGCCAGTATACTCACCCAGGTGGCACGGGTATAAGATACTATAATGGCGAGCAGAAAGAGCATGATTAACAATACCATCAGGAAACGGGTATTGATATCCTCCCTTTTGATAAAGAGGAAAAGGGCCACCAACACAGGTAGGATACAGCCCAGAATCGCCCCATAAGAGGTGTGGTCATTGTAAAAGGGTCGCGAAACGCTATGAGCCATAACCTGGTTATTCAGACCGTATTGCGCATGATTAATCAACGTGTAGATGATAATACCGGTAAAAGAGATAATGAATAGCCAGACATAGGTGTAGATGCTCCTTTCCTTTCTGAAAAGTTGAGTGGCAAGCAGGTAGAATCCCACTACAAACCAGAGTCGGGAAGCAAGTAGCTTAAACGATACCAGGGGATCGGAACTGGTCATACTGGTGATGAAAAGCCAGGCCAGGTGAAAGTATATGGCCAGGGTTACCGGATGTCTCAACACCCGGATATCGACCCGAGAACCCATCAGGTATTTAAGCATATACAACAGCAGCAATCCAGCCAGCAACGGTTCTGTCGGCAGGTACATATCGATGGCGAGGCCCTCAACCAACCTGCTCAGAGGAAGAGAGATGGGGACGAAGAAGACTACAGCCAATAGATATTTATCCACAGCCACGATGGCCAGTGCTATGAATAACAGCACTGCAGGAACCAGCGGTACATAAAAGATCTCGAACGCCAGCATGATGGTATTCAGTGCCACGAACGAAATCAGGATCCCCCACAGGAGGACCTTCGGGTACCTTTCCTGGATTACGTCGATCATTTCTCTTCCTGTATGGCTACCCTGGCCTTAATGTTGTCAATGACAATTAACACGATCAGTGCAAATAACAGCGATGCAAAGGTGGATACAATTACGATCAGTGATTTCTTGGGATAGGCTTTTTTCTCGGGAGGGAAAGCTCTCTCTACCACAAACTTATAGGGAAGATTCTGCTCAGCTTCCAACCTTGCTTCCTTATACCTCAGGCTGAGGCCAGCCACGATCTGGGCTTCATTTCTCACCAGGTTCAGCATGGAAATATAGAGCGCTCCATTTTCCGAAAAGGCTTTTATCAGGTTGTTGGTGGGATCGCCACTGGTATTGATCTTTTTGGAAAGATGACCACTTACCTGATCCATCGAATCCCTCAGCACCACCAGGTTTTTCTCTGCCTCTCTGTATTCGCGTTCCACCAGTCGAAAGGCTTCCCTGGCCCTCTCCTTCTTCATCTCATTGTACACCGTATCCACCAGATCGGAAATATCATTGGCCATATCGGCTGCGAGTACCGGATCCTTATCCATCACGGAGATCTCTACTGACATGAACTCTGTCAGCCTGAAATTGATATTTGAAGAATAGTGCTCAAAGAGTTCGGTCATTGGATACTTTCCTTCGGGATCGATTTCATAGTGCTCCATCAGGTTGTACTTGTCAATGATCCTGGTGCGAATAGGTTCGGAATTCAACACCTGCAGCAGCTGCTCAGCCTGTTCTTCCTCACCGAAACCATGTACGCTCTGGCGGCCGGAATAGTTCTGCACCAGCAACTCTTTTGAGATCGAAGCACTGGAGGTCGGAAACATGATCACCGATGCGTTGAACATGGGTGTGATGGTAAGCGAAATGATAATGGATGCAATCCCTGCTATAAATCCCACTCCTAGCAAAATCCATCGTTTCTTCCAGATGTAGATCAACAAATCTACCGAATTGAAATTGTAACCTGTCTGTGGTTTATTCTCCATGACGATGTGTATTATGATCCTTTTACCTTGATCAGGTAGTAGTTCTTTTTTCCTTTTTGAATAAGAAGGTATTTTTGATTGATGAAATTCTCCTTTTTTATGCGTTGATCGGGGCTTGTAATCTTCTGCTTATTGAGGCTCACACCCCCGCCGGTAACCATCCTCCGGGCCTCTCCCTTGGAGGGGAATACCGCTGTTTCCACTGCCAGAAGCTCAAGCACATCCAGATCCAGCTCCGCTGAAGGGACCTCAAATTGCGGGACTCCTTCGAACACAGCCAGAAACACATCTTCCCTGATCTTTTTCAGGGATTCGGTTGTACCTTTCCCAAACAATATACCTGATGCCTCCACAGCCATCTCATACTCCTCCCGGGTATGTACCATAACAGTCACCTCTTCGGCCAGCTTCTTTTGCATGATCCTCATATGAGGGGCCTCTCCATGCTCTGTCACGAGGGCTTCTATAGTGGCCCGGTCCAGCATGGTAAAAATTTTCAGGTATTTTTCCGCATCGTCGTCCGATACATTGAGCCAGAACTGGTAAAACTTATATGGGGAAGTCCTCTCCGGATCGAGCCACACATTACCCTCTTCGGTCTTCCCGAATTTTCCACCATCCGATTTGGTGATCAGAGGGCAAGTCAGGGCGAAAGCTTCACCCCCATCCACACGCCTGATCAATTCGGTACCTGTAACAATATTACCCCATTGATCTGATCCTCCCATTTGCAATCTGCATTGATGCTCCCGGTAGAGGACCAGGAAATCGTATCCCTGAACCAGCTGATAGGTAAATTCTGTAAACGACATCCCCGAATTACTGTCAGGGCCCAGCCTCTTTTTTACAGAATCCTTGGCCATCATGTAATTCACAGTGATGTGTTTGCCAATATCCCTGATGAACGAGAGGAAGGAATACTCTTTCATCCAGTCGTAATTATTCACCATCAGGGCCCTGTTGGGAGAAGGGGTTTCAAAATCGAGAAACCTGGCGATCTGTCTTTTCAGTGCTTCCTGATTTTGTCTCAGGGTAGATTCATCCAGCAAGTTGCGCTCCTGGGATTTCCCGCTGGGATCTCCAATCATCCCGGTGGCCCCTCCAACCAGGGCAATAGGACGGTGACCTGCATGCTGGAAGTGTTTCAACATCATGACACCCACCAGGTGACCAATGTGCAATGAATCGGCAGTGGGATCGATCCCCACATAGGCAGATGCCATTCCCTCTTTTAGCATCTCATCTGTTCCGGGCATGATGTCATGGATCATCCCCCTCCATGTAAGTTCTTCTACAAAATTCATACTGTTGTTTGATCGGTATCCTTTCTCTTCGGTACATATTGCTTCCAATCCTGCTTTTTCAGATAGGGAAAGAGTGCAGGCGCAATAGCCGAAAGTGGTTTGTATAACAGGGAACCCTCAATATGTTTAGGTTTTATGATCTGCTTCTCTGCGTTGACCTGATTGATTGGCCAGAGGATCATGCTGATCACAAACAAGGTCACCAGCACTCCAAAAGCCATACCCAGTACCCGGTTGACAAAGCTCAAGGCGACAGCTTTCACCAGTTTATCCACCATAAAAGCAGCCAGGTGAACTATCAAAACAATGCTAACAAAGGCCACCGCAAATGCGATGACATTCATATGGTCGGATGAGATATTGAAAAACGAATCCAGCAATGAAGCAAAAACCGGTCGAAGCTTAATGGCGCCGATGATCCCCAGGATCAGTGCTGCCAGAGAGGCGATCATATGGATCAGCCCCTTCTTGAAGCCGCGATACAAGGCAAATAGTACGGGTACCAGGAATATAATATCAAGGGCATTCATGCTTCAGGGTTACGACGGCACAAATTAACGGATTTCTTTGGAAATTCGAAAAATCTTATCTCAAGTAATTAACGCAATGAATGCCCCTCTATTGTCATGGATTACAGCTTACCTGAGGTGTCTTTTCCCAAACACCAATCTTCCACCCAACGCCACGTTGAAAGTCAAATCCTGACCAGGATAATTGAAAACGTTCCATTCGGGCCGCCAATCAAGCCCCAACTGAAGCGGCCCAATCAGAATATAGGCCCCCAGATCCAGTGCAAATGCCCCAAACCACTCATCGTACCGATTCGTATATCCCAATCCCCCTCCTACACCTCCATAAAGTGCGAAATTTCTCCGGGGAATAAAATTGACAAGTTTCAGTCCGGTAAATTTCCACGATTCATTGGCCCGTCCGAAATTAAATTCGCTTCTGCCCAGTTTCTGAATGGATAACTCCACTCCTCCGTAGGAGTTACCTTCCACCCCAAATATTCCCCGGGCACCAATTCCTGTTTGAGCTGAGGCTACTGAACATATAATGATTAAGCTGGAAAGCGCTACTATCTTTTTCATAGTTTTCATAAAGCAATTTGATTTACAAGTTTAATCTGACCATCCTTGTGCAAAAACCTCACCAAAAATCAGAGGGAGATCAATTCAAGGACCTGGCTGAGACGTTCCACACGGAAAAACTGCATGGAATCGGGATCGGTCTCAATCTCTTCATATGCCCAGGTGGTGTGATAGGGTACATGAATACCCCAGGCTCCCAGGTTTAGCGGTGGTATAATGTCAGATTTAAGGGAATTACCAATCATCAGAAACTCACTGGGTTCAATATCAAGGTGCTGGAGCAGCTGCACATAGTGTTCTTCCTTTTTATCGCTCATCACCTCAATATGATGAAAATAGGAGGAGATACTGGACCGTTTCATCTTCCCCTCCTGGTCAAGGAGGTCTCCTTTTGTAGCTACGATTAAGCGATAATGGGGGGCCAGACTCTCCAGAACAAGTTTCACATCCTCCAGCAACTCAATGGGGCGTTTCAACATCTCCTTCCCTATCCCAATGATCTGGCTTATGGTATCGGAGGTCACCCTGCCCTGTGTCAACTCGATAGCGCATTCCACCAGAGAGAGCATAAAAGCCTTGATCCCGTATCCATACAACTCCAGGTTGTTCATTTCGGTCCCGAACAGAGCTTCATTCACATCCTCTTTCACACCATAGGCTTCCATCAGTTTCGCAAACTGCCCCTCGGCTTCCCGGTAATAGGGTTCATTGACCCAAAGGGTATCATCGGCATCCAATCCGATTACTTTAATATGTGACGGAATGACACTTTTCATCTTTTTCTCATTATAAGTAGCCCAGGTCCCTGGGAAATATCTCCTCTCTCGATACAGTCATGCTGCGCAATCGAACTACGGTATCCTGATCATCCTCTAAAAAAAATCCTACGGCAGTGAGCCTGCCACTAATAACGGAGCCGGAATCGATATCAATGGAAATTGTGTTTCCTGATTGATGATCTTTTCTGATACATATATCATTATCCACAAAATAGAACTCCCTGTAACCGTTGCTGGATATGAATCGCTTTAATTTCGCTACCGGAGTATGTCCGTGTACCACCAGGAATCCCTCCCACAAGCTTGGGCGGCTATCGAAAAAGGAATCCCTGATCCATAAAAAAGAATCACCCGGCTCCAGATGTTTTTCCAGCAGATACTGGTTCAGGGCCCGGTAATCACCAATGGCCATTTGATCCTCCAACGGTATGGCTGGAGAGATACCCGCATGAGTCCCAAATAGCCTCATACCTCCCATATCAACCACATGGCACATCTTCAGTTTCCGGAAGAAATCCAGGTATTTGGGAGCCATGTTCGACTGGAAGTTGAAGAAACTGGTGGAGCCGAAAGAATGGAGAGTGGCTTCCCCTCCGTTGTAGTACCATAGCTCGATGGGACTGTGACCATAGCCATGGTCCTCCATGGCATTGAGCATCATTAACTCATGATTGCCCATGAGACAGGTGAAAGGAATGGAGAGATTCATGATGCGGTCCACCACCTCCCTGGAATAAGGTCCCCTGTCGATATAATCCCCCACAAACACAAGCTGATCAGGACCAAAACGCAGGATATTTTCAAGCAACCTTTCCAGTAACCCAACCTCTCCGTGAATATCTCCTATGAACCAAATATTTCTCATTAATGATCTACAAAAATAGTATTTTTGTTCCATGCATCTCACAAAGAAACAATGGTTTGGATTGATCACTTTCATCCTATTAGTGATAGCCGCCTGGCTGGTTACAACTGAACCCTGGAAAAAATCGATCCGCGAACTTCAGACTTCAGCATTACGGGTATCTCCCCCTGCAGTCATCCGAATTAATTGGAGCGAACTGACTACAGGATATCCGGATGCTCCAACAGCCGACACCATATGCTCCTATACCGGATTTGACCTCGGGTATAACGAAGCGTTTGAACAAGCCTCCTGGGTAGCTTATGAATTGACCCGTGAAGAGGTGGAGTCAGACTTGGCGGACAGGACCGATGATTTCAGGTCCGATACCTCCATCGGGACCGGCTCGGCTGAGTTGAAAGACTATCGCAGGTCCGGTTTTGACCGCGGGCACCTGGCTCCCGCCGGGGACATGAAGTGGAGCGAACTGGCCATGAGCGAATCTTTCCTCCTGTCAAACATGAGTCCACAGGTACCCTCTTTTAACCGCGGCATCTGGAAGAAGTTGGAAGAGCAGGTGCGGGATTGGGCCGTTGAAAAAGAGCGTCTCTACGTAATCACAGGACCGGTCCTCTCCTCCATAGATTCAACCATCGGAGCAAATGAGGTGGGGGTACCGGACGCTTATTTCAAGGTGTTAGTGGATCTTTCCCCGCCCGAACACTCTTTCATTGCATTTCTTTTACCCAATTCCAGATCCTCAGAAGAGTTGATTGAATTTTCCATTTCAGTTGACTCCCTGGAGCAGGTAACCGGGTATGATTTCTTTGCCTCAGCTCCTGAGCAGGATGTAATTGACTGGCTTGAAAGTCAACTGGACAGAGAAAGCTGGGAATAGTATAGTCACGATAATGAACAGATCCATTGAATAATAAATTCAAATATGCGGCTTTCTACGACCTGGATCACACCATCCTGAAAGGGAACAGTGCCACATACCTGGTGGAGGAAGCGAGGAACAGGGGGATCATGACCGAGAAGCAATACAGGCAGGCCGTCTTTCTTTCCCTCCTCTATAAGCTCAGGATAGGAGATCCCACCCGGATGATCAATCGGATGTTGTCATGGCTAGACGGCCTTTCAAAAGATACGGTAGAAGGATTGTGCAGGGAGGTGTTCCGGGAATTCCTGGTGGGGAAGATCAGACCCGAAATCCTGACATCCATTGATCAACACAGGCTTGAAAACGGGCAAATGGTGTTACTCTCCTCTGCCACCACGCCCATCTGTTATCCCGTATCAGAGCACCTGAAATTTGATGAGGTGATCTGCACCCGGCTTGAAACCATAAACGGAACGTTCACCGGACAAACCGACGGAAACCTGGTCTACGGAATTGAGAAGAAGCGCCGGATGCTCACATTCTGCAAGAAACACCAGTTCAATCCCCGTGAAGCTTACTATTACGGAGATTCTCACACCGATCACCATGTGATGGAAGCTGTTGGAAAACCAGTGGCAGTCTCCCCCGATAAAAAGCTTCTCAGGATCGCTACGTCCAAAAACTGGCCCATTCTGGTCCAGGACCGGTAGGCTAAATTCCCGTTCAGTACCCTTTAATTCCCATTCAGCACCTTTTTTTTCCCAGCCCCTTTCGAGCGACCTAGATTTGCTGATGAATTTAAATTTCGACCATCATGAAAAAGTGGATAACATCAGCAATACTTGTTCTGCGACTCATCGCAGTCCACTCACAGGAGAATTACTCACAGACCATCCGGGGAACTGTAGTGGATGGCGTGACAGGATATGCCCTTATCGGGGCCCATGTGGTCCTGATTGAGTCTGATCCCATCGTGGGGACTTCCACAGACCAGAATGGCAACTTCGTCATGCAAAACATTCCTCTGGGAAGGCAGAGTATTGAAGTCAGATATGTGGGATATAAAAGCAGCATCATACCCAATCTCTTTCTTACCTCAGGGAAAGAGGCCCAGGTTCAGGTTAAACTGGAAGAGAACGCTACGGATATGGAAGAGGTGGAGGTCCGTTATAAAAAGAGAAAAGAGATTGCACAGAACGAAATGGCCCTGGTGAGTTCCAGAACCTTTTCTGTGGAGGAGACAGAACGATTTGCCGGCAGCCTGGGAGATCCTGCCCGCATGGTAGCCAATTACGCAGGAGTGATGACCCACAACGATTCACGCAATGATATCATCATCAGGGGAAACTCACCCATAGGAGTGATGTGGCGACTGGAAGGAGTGGAGATCCCCAATCCCAATCATTTTGGTGCCCTGGGGACCACCGGGGGACCGGTAAGCATGGTGAACAATAACCTGTTGATGAACTCTGATTTTCTCACAGGAGCATTTCCCGCTGAATTTGGGAACGCAACAGCTGGGGTATTTGATCTGAAGATGCGTTCGGGTAATAAGGGGAAACATGAATTCCTGGGTCAAATCGGATTTAATGGATTTGAAGCCGGCGTGGAAGGTCCTCTGGTTACTATCGGGCAGACTCAAAAAGCCACTTACCTGGCCAATTACCGTTACTCCACCCTGGGACTCATGCACAACATCGGTTTTAGTTTTGGCACAGGAGATGCCGTTCCCCAGTACCAGGACCTGACCTTTCTGGTGGATGTGCCAGGAACCAAACTTGGAAGATGGAAGTTGTTCGGACTCTGGGGAAAAAGTTACATTGAATTGGGGAGGGTTGCTGGAGATACTACAGCGAATTCCTATAATCCCCGCGGAACAGCAACCGATTTCGGATCGGATATGGGGGTAATTGGATTGTCCAATACCTACTTTATCAATCCGAAACTCAGATTGAAATCTACACTCTCTTACCAGAAAACCAATTCCAGCACCATTCTTGATTCCACTCTGAATAACGGGGAGATGATTGTGCCCTTTGTCAGGAATTTCGGAGGAGAGAATAAACTCTCCTTTTCTACCCAGCTCCGCCACAAAGTGAATTCGAAAAACAATTACATTGCGGGCCTGATCCTGGACTATTATGACATTGCCTATACCGACAGTGTTAACCATCCTCTCTATGGCAGATTTATCACCACTACCGATATTACCGGTAAGCTGGGGCTGGCACGGGCATATGCTCAGTGGCACCACTCTTTTACCAATGAACTGAGTGGTTACGCAGGCATTCATGTGCAGTACTTCAACCTGAACCAGGAGATCTCATACGAACCCCGCCTGGCACTTAACTGGCAACCTACTCCCCGGGGAACTTTCAGTCTGGGATACGGTTTGCATAGTCAGATCCAACCCACATCGGTATATTTCTATCAGTCCTACGACGAAGAGAATGATACCTATTACACCACCAATGAGGATCTTGGATTCAGCAAAAGCCACCATGTAGTTCTGGGGTATAACCACATGCTGACCAAAGATTTTCGAATGAAAGTGGAAACCTATTACCAGCACCTGTTTAATGTTCCGGTGACTCCTGCCAACGGGCAGTTCTCCCTCCTGAATGCGGGTGACTTTTTTGCCATTCCCGCCGAGGATAACCTGGAGAACACGGGAACCGGCTACAATTACGGGTTGGAACTTACCCTGGAAAAGTTCCTGAGCAACGGCTACTATTTTCTTTGCACTGCCTCTCTATTCGATTCCAAATATAAAGGGAGTGACGGGATCACCAGGAACACTGCTTATAACGGCAACTACGTCGTTAATCTTCTGGCCGGGTATGAAAAGAAAATGGGTAAAAAAGCCTATCTTACCCTGGATTTAAAGGGTGTGCTAGCAGGAGGAAGACGCTTTGTTCCGATAGATGTGGAAGCCTCTATGAGAGAGGGCTCGGAAATCCGGGACTGGAGCAGAGCCTATGAAAACCAGTACGACGATTACCTCCGAACCGACCTGAGGCTGGGACTGAAAGTGAACTACAAAAGGTGCAGTCAGGAGTGGGCCGTCGATCTTCAGAACCTCACCGGGTATCAGAGCCTCTTTATGGAAGGGATTGATGTAAACACAGGAGAGATCTACCAGGTTCACCAGCAGGGCTTCTACCCCATGTTCCTTTATCGCATCACATTCTAACCATGAATCATAGCATCATGCCTGCTGATACCTCTGTCATACGAAATCCCCTGAAAGTGATCCTGATCGCAGTCATCCTTGTCCTGGTGACCGGGTCAGGACTTCTTTACCTCGCCAACACCCTGGATTTAACCCTTCTCTATTCAGTGGGGCATTCCATCATCATGGGTGGAGGCATATGGATCATCTGCCGGTACTATGTAGTGTACCTATGGAGAAAATTTCCCTGGGAAACACGTCCCGTAGTTCATATCATCTACGAGGTCATCGGGCTTGCCATCATTGCCAATCTCTATGGTTTAACTCTCTATCGGATTGAGATCCGGTTGAATGTGATCGAACCCATAGATGATCTTGGCGTAGAGATCTTTATAACCTTGCTTATCACGTATCTAATTACAGGAATACATGAAATGTCTTACTTTTATAAGCAGTGGATCAGGAACTTCTCTAAATCGGTTCAAATGAACTACCCCGCCGCAAGCAGCGGAGTATCAAAAGAGGGTTAATTGCTTT
>CAZURA010000097.1:0-22230 GCA_964622985.1 uncultured Bacteroides sp.
GAGCCAGGCGAAGAGATATCCTGAGCCAGTTCCTTACAGAGGCAGTAATGATCAGCATTACCGGAGGGATTATTGGTGTTTTTCTGGGTCTCGCTATTTCGATTATAATAACATTCATTACTGATATACATACCATTGTAGCTCTCTACTCTGTTATAGTCGCATTCCTTTTTTCGGTTATTGTGGGAATCAATTTTGGGTACCTTCCCGCTAAAAAGGCTGCTTCTCTGGATCCCATTGACTCTATTCGATACGAATAGGACCTTCTCTGACAAGATCTGAATGAAACAATCACATAAAAATTGCAATTCCATGCTGGTACACATCCCCCTAAAAATGAAAAGACTCCTATTCGGATCTTTCATACTGATTTCTCTTATTCCTGCAACGAGCATCAATGCACAGACGGATTATGAGCTTGACCTGGAGAGAAGCATAGAGATTGCAAAGCAGAAGAGCCATCAGATGTTGATCCTGAATCAGGTTCTTGCGCAGGCGGGATATGAACTGAAGGCAGCCACCAGCAAATTGAAAACCCATATCGACCTGAATATGACCCTGCCCGACTATACAGAGACCATCAGGCAATATGAGGATAGTACCGGGATCACTTTCTTTCCGGTACGGCAGCTGCGCTATAATGGAAACCTGGTGGTGAGCCAGCCACTACCCACCGATGGACAATTGTATGTGAGTTCGGGATTGGATAATGTACTTGATTATTATAAGGAGGAGAGCCTCATGCGCATGGACCTTCGTCTGGGACTGTACCAGCCATTAAGTGCCTTATACGCATACAACAGCATTAGAAGTGAATTTAAAAAAGCCCAGTTGAATTATGAATTGTCCCTGAGGAGCCTGAAAAGGGCAGAACTGGACCTGATCTATGAAACCAGCCAGGCTTTCTATGACCTGGTGGCTACGAAGGAACGTCAGAATATTGCAGCACAGGTACTTGAAGTGCAAAAGGAGGCTTATGAAATCGCCCAGCAAAAATATGATGCCGGATTGATCAGGGAAGTAGAAGCTTTGCAGATGGAGGTGGATCTGGGTGAGGCCAATAATAATTATGAACTTGCTGAGGTGGCCTATGAATCACAGATGAATTATTTCAAACAGAAATTGGGATTAACCCTGCAGGACCGGGTGACCATCATCAGTGATCTTTCCTATAGAATGTTGGAAATTGATGAAGAATTTGCTGTGGACCAAGGCCTTGGTAACCGAATGGAACTGAGGGAACATGAGATACAGATTGAACTTTCTCAAATAGAGCTGAAGCGAGTGAAAGCGGACCGCCTGGTGAAAGGGGATATTATGGCCTATTACGATTTCATTGGCACCGATCAGACAGGGTTACCGTATGCTTTTAATGAAACCATGGGGAGTTCCTGGAGTGAGATCCAGAACCGTCCCGGGAATTTTGGTGTGGCTTTGCGGATCAATGTACCCCTATTTGACTGGGGGGAGCGGAAATCACTGGTGAGAGCTGCAGAATCGGGCCTGGAAACAAACAGGTACAGGTACAAAGAGGAAAAAATCAATATTGAAAGGGAAATCAGAAACACGGTCAAGCAGTTAGTCAGCAGCCTGCACCGTTTACAATTGCTTGAGAAGAATGTGGACCTGGCAGAAAAAAGCTTTTCGATTTCCAGGGACCGGTTCTCAAACGGGGATATCGACAGCCAGTCACTAGCCCTGGACCGAACAAGGCTCAATGCAGCATACCAGTCGCATCTCGATGCCTATATCAGCTATAAACTGTATATAGCCGATATTATGCGTAAAACCTTTTATGATTTTGAGAAAGGTGTTCCGATTGTCACCAATTGAAGCAAAGAGTAATGATGGGGATTAAGGAACTAAAAGATTACACCCCCGGATATCGGAGTGATCGTACCGTCCCAGCACCTCGAAACTGCCATCCTCATACACCCTGCCCAGGTCACCTGAGGCAATAAAAGAGCAGCTGTAGAGGTTGGCCAGGTCTATGATATTGAGGCCACCGGTTTGTCCGGTTGGAAGGAGGGTGAGGGGATCATTGGCATCCCTGACAAAGATACGCATCCAGGGAGGTGTCCGGAACAAACCTTCACCTGAAGAATACCCCTGGGACAGAAGCTCAGTCATTCCATATTCAGAGTGAACCGTTTCCGTTTGGAAGGCCTCTTTCAGCTGACTGTGCAGCTCATTTCTGATCACCTCCTTTCGGCGCCCTTTCATACCCCCGGTCTCCATAACCGTAATGTGATCTCCCAACTCCATGGGGTACTTTTCTGCAAGATCAAGCAGAGCAAAGCTGACGCCCACCAGCAAGGTGCGGAACCGGTCCTTGTTTCGCTTATTCAGGATGGAGGAGAGCTGATCCAGGTTATCCAGATAGAAACCACTGTCGGAGTGCCCTGACAGCCGGATCAGATGGTCCATCATATAGGCCAGAGATGAACCGGACCGTTCCAGGTATGATGGGAGCAGGGCCAGGATGCAGTAATCTTCAGGATTACCGTAGAATTGTCGAAAACCTTCCGTAAAGCTTACGCTGTAGAGGGCGGTATCAGCAATATGATGCCTGGAAGGATCGGTTTGGGTGGTCCCGCTGCTTTCGAAAACCACCTCTGAGGGTAACTCTTCGGTTAATACCTGGTGCGTCTTAAAAAACTCTACCGGGAGAAAGGGTATCTCCCGGGGCTCTCTGACAGATGCGGGATCCACTTCCAGGGCAGCCAGGTAATCGCGGTAGACCGGATTTCGTTCTGCCTGATATAAGAAAACCTTCAGGGCAGTATCCCTGAAGGTTCTGTGGTCGTGGATTTGAAAAATGTCCTGAATTAGTGCAGGATCCATCTTCTCTTTTTACGATTATCCTTTGATGGCCTTGATGCCCGGTAGCACCTTGCCTTCTATAGATTCCAGCATGGCGCCTCCTCCTGTGGAAACGTAACTTACCTTGTCGGCTAATCCAAACTTGTTCACAGCCGCCACTGAATCACCTCCGCCCACCAGGCTGAATGCTCCTTTGGCAGTAGATTCTGCAATGGCTTTGGCAATGCTCACGGTACCCTTCTGGAAGTTGGGCATCTCAAATACCCCCATGGGTCCGTTCCAGAGAATGGTCCTGGAATTCATAATGACCTCGGTCAGCGCTTCAACAGATTGGGCTCCGATATCCAGCCCCATAAAACCCTCCTGACCCTCGTCGATACCGGCAAAGCGGGTGGAAGCATCGTTGTCAAATTTATCAGCCAGTACCTGGTCTACAGGAAGTATCAGGTTCACACCTTTTGCTTCAGCCTTCTTCACCACATCCAATGCCATATCCAGTTTATCATCTTCACACAGAGAGTTGCCAATTTCACCGCCGCGGGCTTTGATGAAAGTGTAGGTCATTCCACCTCCTATGATCAGGTTATCCACTTTATCCAGCAGGTTCTCGATCACCTGGATCTTGTCAGACACTTTCGCTCCTCCCATTATAGCAGTGAAGGGTTTTTCGGCACTCAGCAATACTTTATCCATGGCCTCGATCTCCTTGTTGATCAGGAATCCGAACATTTTGGAATCAGCATCGAAGAAATCGGCGATCACAGCTGTGGAGGCATGGGCCCTGTGGGCTGTACCAAACGCATCATTCACATACACATCGGCATAGGTGGAAAGCTTCGCTGCAAACACTCTGGTAGCTGCTTTCTCTTCATCGGTTTTGATTTTGTTCTCTGCCGAGTAGAACCGAAGGTTTTCCAGTAGCAACACTTCACCGGGCTTTAGCGCAGCTGATTTTGAAACAGCCTCTTCTCCCACACAGTCGTCTGCAAACTGAACCTCTGTTCCCAGGTGACCCGACAGCACGGATATGACATGTTTCAGCGAAAACTTCTCTTCAGGTCCCGATTTGGGACGACCCAGGTGTGACATCAAAATGGCAGATCCACCATCCTGAAGCACCTTTTTAATGGTGGGTATCGCTCCACGAATACGGGTATCATCTGTAACTTCATACTGAGCTCCAAGGGGCACATTGAAATCGACCCGAATTATCGCTTTCTTTCCTGTAAATGTGTATGTATCAATTGTTTGCATGTTGATATAGATTAAGTGTACGAATTGAACTAAATTCAGGATACCAAAGGTAAAAAAGAAATTCTACTTTTACAGGTTGTAAAGCCCATGTTGTTTAAAGAGATCAGCGGACAGGAGGAAGTTAAGGAGAGACTTTTGAAGATGGTAAGGGATGACCGGACTCCCCATGCATTGATGTTATTCGGTCCTTCCGGTTCAGGAAAGCTCTCCCTGGCACTGGCCATGGCTCAATATCTTTCATGCATTGATCGTCAGCCGCAGGATGCCTGTGGAGTATGTCCATCCTGTCTGAAATTCAGTAAACTGGTACATCCTGATCTTCATTTCGTGGTACCGGTGTTAAAAACTTCCAGGGTAACCAAAGATCCGGTGAGTGATCAGTTTATGGAAGAGTGGAGGGAGACGTTTCTGGCTAATCCCGGGATTACAGAAAATCTTTGGTATGAAGCCATTGGTGCAGAAAACAAACAGGGCGCCATCAACAAAGAGGAGAGCCTTCAAATCATCAAAAAACTGGGATTCAAACCCTATGAATCGGAATACAGGATGATGGTGATCTGGTTACCTGAAAAAATGAATCAGTCAGCAGCCAATAAACTGTTAAAACTGATTGAAGAGCCTCCTGAGAAGACGCTAATACTCATGGTATCGGAGAATACGGATAAAATCCTGCCCACCATTCGAAGCCGTACCCAACTGTTGCATGTACCTCCCCATTCACAGGAGATCATCCGTGAGAGATTAGCCCAAATGGATGAAAATGAACTTCTCTATTTTGAATGGTTCTCCCGCTTAATGAGGCTCTGCTATGCCAGGAATATTATTGAGATCAATGATTGGGTGGAACAGGTGGCCGGGATAGGAAGGGAACGGCAAAAACAGCTCCTCGATTACTCCCTGAAACTTTTAAGGGAGAATTTCATGCTTCATATGAAACATGATGAACTGAATTATATGTCGGAGAAAGAGAGAGGATTTTCTGAAAAATTCAGTCCCTTTATACATGACGGTAATATCCATAAGCTGGCTGACTCTTTCAGTTTGGCGGGAAATCATATCGAAGCCAATGGAAATCCTCGCATCATTTTAATGGATCTCTCTATTAAAATAATCCGGCTCCTGATGCAGAAGGCACCCCAGCCTGGTTGAGTGGGTTTTGAATTAGAGAACCTAATGTATATTTTTACACCATGGAAAGCCTGAAAGCAAGAGGTTGCTGTACAAAGAAGATGTTAGAGATCAGTGCGGATAACTCAGAAAGGATCAACAGCTATTTCAGTTCCTGTTCCAAACTGGAAAGTTACAACTGGTTGAGAGAGGTTTCCGAGATGGATATCCCTGAGGTTGTTGAAGTTCGCTTCAAAAATACGCGTAAGGGGTTTTACCGGAATGTAAATGGTCTGAGGTTAAAGCGTGGTGACATAATTGCTGTGGAGGCCTCACCCGGACATGATATTGGAATCATCACTCTGGCTGGTGAAATAGTAGAAAAACAGCGCGCAAGAACCAAATATGGCGGGAACCTGGAGGAGCTGAAAAAGGTCTATCGAAAATCCAAGCAGGTCGATATTGATAAGTGGAGGGAGGCAATTGATAAGGAGGAGGATACCATGCTTAGGAGCAGGAAGATCTCCCAGGACCTGGGATTGAATATGAAGATTGGTGATGTGGAGTATCAGGGAGACAATACAAAGGCCATATTCTATTATATCGCCGACGAGAGAGTCGACTTCAGGGAGTTGATCAAGGTATTGGCAGAGACCTTCAGGATCCGGATTGAAATGAAGCAGATTGGAGCCAGGCAGGAGGCGGGGAAAATTGGAGGCATAGGTACCTGTGGCAGGGAATTATGCTGCTCCACCTTTATCACCAATTTTGTTTCGGTGAGCACCCATTCGGCCAGGGTACAAGAGGTGGCTCTCAATCCGCAAAAGCTGGCAGGCCAGTGTGGTAAACTGAAGTGTTGCCTGAATTATGAACTTGCCGGCTATGAAGATGCTCGCAAACAATTTCCCGATACAGCTACTCCATTAAAGACTACTAAGGGCGAAGCACAACATTTAAAAACCGATGTGTACCGGAACATCATGTGGTATGCCTATGATGGATCCGGAGCACAGGCTTTAGTTCCTGTACCGGTGGAGAGGGTGACCGAGATCCAGAAAATGAATAAGCAGGATAGATTACCCGATGAGCTTTTGGATACCGGACAGGATGTCAGTTCCAAAATACTGGAATATACCAACGGGGCCGGACAGGGAAGCCTGACCCGCTTTGAGAGTGCGCCTTCCAAAAAGAAGAAAAAGAGACGCAGACCCCCTAAAGGCCGTCGTAAGGATTCATAATATACCTGATGCATATACCTGTTAGACTTTCTGCCCTTCTGTTGATTGTGATCCTTTCGTCGTGTGACCGGAATATGGTATATAACCAGTTTACAACCATTGAAGAGAACTTGTGGAGCTGGCAGGATACCCAAACGTTTACAGTAGAGATCACCGATACCGTTTCGTTGCATAACATTTACCTCCAGGTTCGGCATACCATGGATTATCCCATGAGCAATCTCTATATGTTTGTGGAAGTGAGCGGCCCGTCGGGACAACAAATCAAAGATACAGTGAACCTGGTTCTTGCCGAACCCGATGGAAAATGGATCGGCAGAGGAGCAGGCAACCTTCGGGAACTCAGGTTGTTGTACCGGAAGAATACAAAATTCGGCGAGCCGGGTTCCTATACATTTTCACTGGACCAGGGAATGAGAAATCCGGAACTTCCGGTGAGTGACCTGGGGGTAAGAATCGAGCGCGTTAATCCAAATTAGGTTGGGAAAGAATAAATTGTCAAGGTTCAGGGATCTGGAAACCATAGAGAGGGTATTCCAGCCCCCATTTGATGAGGTATTTGAGAAAGATTACCGGCTGAAAGGTAAGTGGTCGGTTGATGTGTTTCAGAATGTCAATCCACTCATATTAGAGCTGGGTTGTGGTAAAGGGGAATACGCGGTGGGTCTGGCCAGGAGATATCCTGAAAGGAATTTCGCGGGAGTCGATATCAAAGGAGCGAGAATCTGGAAAGGGGCGCGGACTGCCAACGACGAAGGCCTCCGGAATGTCGCTTTTCTTCGAACGCAAATTGATTTCATTACCTCATTCTTTGGCAGGAATGAGGTGGACGAGATATGGATCACTTTTCCCGATCCCCAGGAGAAAAAAAGGAGGCGAAAGAAGCGGCTTACAGGTGCCCTGTTTCTGAACAGGTACCGTCAGTTCCTGAAAGATGATGGTGTGGTTCACCTGAAGACAGACAATCGTCCCCTTTATCAGTATACGCTAAAGTTGGCCAACTATAACGAGCTGACCGTTGAAAGGTATTCAGAAAACCTATACAAGGAAAAGTGGGAGGATGAATCTGTGGCCATTCAAACCTATTACGAATCCCGATTTCTGGAAGAGGGGTCGCCTATTCACTACATTCAGTTTCTGCTTCCGGCCGACAGGGAGATTAAAGAATTACCCGATGACACTGAATGATTCTTTCTTTAACCGGGTATATGAAGTAGTTAAGCTGATCCCCCAGGGTCGCGTTACTTCTTACGGAGCCATCGCCAGATATCTGGGTGCACCAGGTGCTGCCAGGATGGTGGGATGGGCCATGAATCAATCATCGTCACACCAAGAGTTTGTCCCCGCGCACCGGGTAGTAAACAGGCATGGATTGCTAACCGGGAAGCATCATTTCGATGGAGCAAATCTGATGCAGGAGTTGCTGGAGAACGAAGGAGCAGTGATCGTTGAAAACCGCATCATGAACTTCAGTGAACTCTTCTGGGATCCCGTGGTTGAGCTGGGCCTATGATTACTTAATCTAAATAAAAAAGGCTATCTTTGGCCCTGTAATTACGGGAGAATTTATGGAAATACCGCAAGAGAAAGTCTTTGAGATTCTGGACAAAATTCATCATCCGGAGACAAAGGAGAGTATCGTATCCATGCAAATGGTAAAGGATGTTCGGTACAGGGAGGGAGATATGTGGTTAACCCTGCAATTCGCCAGGCCCAACGATCCATTTATCCAATCCGTTCAAAAAGCGTGTGAAAGGGCATTGAATCATGCTTTTGGGGAAGATACACTGAAGAAGGGGCACATTCAGGTTGAGGTGCCGGAGGCTCCAAAGCCTCCTGAAATATTGCCGGGAGTAAAGAATATTGTGGCCATCGCCTCTGGAAAAGGGGGTGTTGGGAAATCCACGATAGCAGCAAACCTGGCCGTAGCACTGGCAGGTAGTGGAGCCAGCGTGGGATTGATTGATGCCGATGTGTACGGTCCGTCCATACCCAAAATGTTTAATGTGGAAGGAGAAAGACCTTCTGCGAAAAGTGAAGATGGTACCGAATGGATAATACCTATTGAGAAATATGGGGTGAAGCTTTTGTCTGTTGGATTGTTTGTACGACCGGAAGATGCAGTGATCTGGAGAGGTCCGGTGGCTACCAGTGCCTTGAAGCAGCTTATTTCACAGGGTGATTGGGGAACACTGGATTACCTGCTGATTGACCTTCCTCCGGGTACAGGAGATGTCCACCTGACCATGGTCCAGGAGATCCCGGTAACGGGTGTTGTGATTGTCAGCACACCCCAGGAAGTAGCCCTTGCTGATGTGATCAAGGGAATCAATATGTTTGCCGGAGAGAAGATCAATGTACCTGTACTGGGTATCATTGAAAACATGTCGTGGTTCACTCCCGAGGAGTTACCCGGGAACAAATACTATATTTTTGGTAAGGAAGGGTGTAAGAATCTGGCCGAGAAGATGGGGATCCCGCTACTTGGACAGATACCTATAGTACAGGGAATCAGAGAATCGGGCGATGCGGGAGCGCCAGTGGCACTTCATCCTGAAAAAGTATCAGGGCAAGCATTCCATCAACTGGCACAGACCATGGAGAAGACGGTGGAAAGACGCAATATGGAACTGGAGCCTACAAAAAAGGTAGACATAACAACTTAATATTATGGAAGCTATAAGAGCGAGGGTTGAAAAAGCACTGGAAAAGATCAGGCCTTACCTGGTGGCTGACGGAGGGGATATTACTGTGGTAGACATCACTGACGATATGGTGGTTAGGGTGGAAATGACGGGAGCGTGCCATGGATGTCCCTTCAGCATGCAAACTCTGAAAGCAGGTGTGGAGATGGCAGTAAGGAATGAAGTTCCTGAAATTAAAGAGGTAGTAGATATCAATGCCTTGTGAGTTTTTTCCCGGCCTGATAAAATAAGTTATATCAAAACCAGTTAATTATTTGTAAGAACTTGACTGTGTCTTGTCAGAACCGGACTGATTTGCCCCATCGAATTCTCATATACCGTGTGGTTATCACACTACTTTTTTTCATCGGACTGCACTCTTGCAGCGTTGAAAAGAATACCTCTTTGAGCAGGAATTATCATAATCTCACCTCCCATTACAATGTCTACTTTAATGGTTATGAGAGCTTTAAGCGCGGCAAAGAGAAGGCAAGGACATCCATAAACAGTAATTATAACCAGATCCTTCCACTTTTCCTGTACGAAGATAAAGCCGTCCACTCTGCTGTGAGGAGTGATATGAAGCGGGCCATTGATAAGGCTACCAAAGTGATCACTTTTCACTCCATTACAGCCAAACCCAAAGTGAAAGAGGGCAACCAGTCAGCTAAGGACAAAGCCTTTTTTGAGAAAAATGAGTTTAATAAATGGATGGACGACTCCTATATGCTCATGGGGAAGGCCTATATGTATCAGGGAGAATTTTTCCTGGCTGTTGAAACATTCAAACATGTGATGATCACCTTTCCCAAAGAGGAGATCCGTTATCTGGCCATGACCTGGCTGGTCAGGGCCTATATCATGATTGGCGAATTGAGAGAAGCTGAAAGGATCCTGCTGGCGTTGGCCGATGAGAGTAAGTTCCCAGAGGATTATCAGGGAGCATATCTTGTCACCCGCGCTCAATATCATATAGTTAGTGAGGAGTATGGCGCTGCCGCAGACCATCTGGAAATGGTTTTGGACATGAAGGGTATGATTAAGGAGGATAAGATCAGATATACCTATCTCATTGCACAGCTTTATGAAGAGACCGGGCAGAATAGCCTTGCCCTGGAGAAATATAAGCAGGTTACCCGTTTCAATCCCCCCTACGAGATGGCTTTCAATGCCCGTGTGAGTATGGCTGAAGTCTTCGAATCGGGGAGTGCCAGTAGCAACGACCTGAAGAAGTTGCTTAAAAAGATGCTAAGAGACAGCAAGAACACAGAATATAAGGATCAGATCTATTTTGCATTGGGGAATATAGCTATGGAGGAAGGCAACAGGGAGCAGGCCATCGAATATTACCAGTTGTCGGTTTCCACCAGCATCCAGAACCAATACCAGAAAGGCTCCTCCTCACTGACCCTGGCTAAAATCTTTTATGAAGAGCCTGATTATATTTTGTCGGCGGCTTACTACGATTCGGCAGTATCGTTTCTCGATCGGGATTATCCGGGTTATAACGGATTGGCTGCTTTGTCGGCCAGTCTTACGGGACTGGTCTACAACATATCCAGTTACGAGTTGGAAGATAGTGTACAGATGTTAGCCGCATTACCGGAACCACAACGTTTTGCCATCATCGATGGGATTATCGAAGAGGTAAGGAAAGCGGAGGAGGAAGCCCGGCTGGCAGAACAACAGGCCATGCAGGATCTGGCTTTCAATCAGTCGATGTTGTATACGAATCAACCGATGGGAGGTAACAGCAGCCAGCAGGGAGGAAAATGGTACTTCTATAACCTAAACGCCAAAAGTTTTGGTCAGCCCGAATTTCGGATGAAATGGGGAGAAAGGAAGCTGGAAGACAACTGGCGGAGGAGAAATAAACAGAGCCTTTCAGAACTGACCGGGGGTCAGGGTATTGAAAGTGACACCATTAACGGAGGCAATGGGGCAGAAATCTTTGATAATAAATCCAGGGAGTATTACCTGGTGAATATCCCACTGACTGACTCAGCCATGGATCAGTCTGACCTGAAACTTGAGGATGCCCTTTTCAATATGGGTGTGATCTATAAGGAGAGCCTGCTTGACTACCAGGAATCGACCCTTGCTTTTGAGAAATTGCTGTCCAGGTATCCTGAGGGAAGATACAGGGCACCTGCCATGTACCATCTTTATGATCTGTATAACACCCTTCAAAAATCGGACAGAGCAGATTATTATAAAGCCCAGTTATTGGCGCATTTTCCTGAATCACACTATTCCAAACTGCTGAACAATCCCAATTACATCAGCGAACTGGAAGAGGAGGAGCAACAGGTGGTCAGGTTCTATGAAAAGGTGTTCGAGGAATACCAAAATAAAGCATATGCTTCGGTCATTGCTGATGTAAACAGCGCGCTTGTCAAGTTTGAAGAAGATCCTCTTGTTCCCAAGTTCAAATACATCAAAGCGCTGGCAGTTGGATCAGTAAGCGGAAAAGAGGAGATGAAAGTGGAATTCGATTCATTGATAGCTCAACATCCTGACACAGAAGAGAGCCTTCAGGCAAAGGAGATAATCGACTACATGTATGTGGAGTTTCCGGAGATTAAGGAGGCAGATGAAGCTAAAGAGGCAGAAGTGATCTATACTGAGTATGATCCTGAACAGGAGCACTATTTTCTTCTGGCTCTGCACTCCAGTCAAAATGTGAACCAGGTCAGTTTCGACTTACTCAATTTCAATCTTGACAACTTCAATCAGTACGATCTGAAAATTGAGCAGGTGGAGCTTACAGATAATTACCGGATTATAATGGTCAAGCCATTTACCCATTCAGAAGGGGCTCTAAGGTACATGCAGGTGGTTGTGGAGAACAGCATACAGGTAATGGGTCAAATCCCGTCCGATATGTACCGGATGATGATCATCTCTGCAGGTAATTTTGAAACCCTAAAGCAACAAAAGATCCACAATCCCTATTACCTTTTTTATCAAAAGCACTATTTGGAATAACATAAATGGGCAGGAAAATACACATATTGTGGACTGACGATGAGATAGATCTCCTCAAACCCTATATCCTCTTTCTGGAAGAGAAAGAGTACAAGGTATCCACAGCGGCAAATGGAACCGATGCTTTAAAGCAGGTACAGGAGAACGATTTTGATCTGATCTTCCTGGATGAAAACATGCCTGGTATTTCTGGGTTGGAAACCCTGGAAAGGATCAAAGAAATTACCCCCTCCACACCGGTGATCATGATCACAAAAAGTGAGGAAGAGGATATTATGGATGAAGCATTGGGCGGTAAGATCTCAGACTACCTGATAAAACCTGTGAATCCGAAGCAGATCCTGCTTACCATCAAGAAGAATATAGATACCAAAAGGCTGGTCACCCAAAAAACCACCTCCAGCTATCAATCCCAATTCAGTAGGCTGGGCATGCAAATCAACAATGCGCGCACTTTTAATGATTGGGTAGATATCTACACCCGGTTGGTATACTGGGAGATGGAATTTGAGTCTAGCGGTACCGAAGGAATGGAAGATGTGTTGAGGTTACAGAAATCGGAAGCTAATAATGAATTTTCCCGCTTTATGCGTAAGCATTATGAAAATTGGTTTACTGGCAAGGCTTCGGATGTACCCTTGATGTCACCCCATCTTTTTCAGCAGAAAGTATTTCCATTGCTCGACCAGGGAAAGGTAATGGTGGTGATTATTGACAATTTACGGTATGACCAGTGGAAGGTCATTGAACAGGAGATGGCAGATCTGTTCCGAACCGACGAGGAAACACTCTTTTCGAGTATCCTTCCTACAGCTACCCAGTTTGCGAGGAATGCCATGTTTGCAGGGCTGATGCCTCTGCAGATTCAGGAGCGCTACCCCAGGCTATGGATAGACGAGAGTGATGAAGGTGGAAAAAACGCTTTCGAGGAGGAGTTGTGTCGAGCCCAGATGCAACGGTTGGGAATAGATTGTTCATTCAACTATGAGAAGATCAATAACCAGCGAGCAGGAAAAAAACTGGTGGAGAACCACCGGGATCTGCTCAATTTCGATCTGAATGTCCTGGTGTACAATTTTGTGGATATGCTGTCCCATGCAAGAACGGAAATAGAGATGATCCGGGAATTAGCCTTTAATGAATCCTCCTACCGCTCTTTGGTCAACAGCTGGTTCCAGCACTCCTATCTTTACGAGTTGTTAAAGCAACTCACCCAACATGATATCAAACTGGTCATCACCACCGATCACGGAGCGGTAAGGGTAACCAATCCTGTAAAGGTGATAGGCGACAGGAAAAGCTCGGTGAACCTGAGGTACAAGCAGGGAAAAAACCTCAACTACAACCCCAAGGAGGTGTATGAGATCCACAAGCCAGAAAACGTCTATCTTCCAAAAAGCAATATGAGTACCAGTTATATTTTCGCCATGAACAATGATTTTATGGTCTATCCAAATAACTATAATCACTTTGTGAACCTCTACAGAAATACATTTCAGCATGGCGGGATCTCCATGGAAGAGATGTTAATTCCTCTATCCATTCTTTCACCAGTCAGGTAGTATGAAAACGATTCCTGTTGTAAGCCTGAACCGGATCGATGAAGCTGCCAGGGAGTTTCTTGAGGCAACCAAGGGTATTGAAGTACTTGCATTCTCGGGAGAGCTTGGTGCGGGGAAAACCACCTTTATTCAGGCATTGTGCCGGGTACTGAAGGTGACTGACGAGGTGAACAGCCCAACCTTTTCCCTTGTAAACCAGTATTTTACAACCGAAGGCACTTCAGTGTTTCACTTTGACCTCTACAGGATCGAGGATCCGCAGGAATTATTCGACCTGGGTTACGAAGAGTACTTTTATTCGGGCGAACGCTGCTTTATCGAGTGGCCCGAAAAAGCAAGTCACTTAATTCCTGATAGCGCCGTGGTGGCCGAGATCAAAGTGAATCCTGACGGATCAAGGGAAATCAGGTTTGAATCCCGCCCGCGCTAGCAGGCAAAATTGGGATAATAAATGGATCGAAGCTCCTTGCGGCTTGCCGTAATGAGCTTCAATATAGCTAACTGATAAAAATATCTTGACATTCCCTCCTAATTATCTTATTTTGGAGTACGTTAATATCAATTACAGCTATGGAAAAATCCGGATCATCCTCTTTTAATATTCGCAAGGAAGGACTTATGCCTCAGGAAGAGATGCTTGAGGTGGGAAATAAACATAAAAAATTGAAGATTGGGATCCCTTCAGAGGATCATGCTGTGGAAAGCCGTGTCACCCTTACTCCGGAGGCCGTTGAAGTATTGACCGGTCATGGTCATGAAGTGATTCTTGAAGTAGGTGCAGGAAAGGCGGCCAACTATCTGGATACAGATTATTCCGAAAGAGGAGGGATCATCTCCGAAAGCCGGCAACAAGTTTTTGGTGAAAGTGATATACTGCTGAAAATCAGTCCCCCATCGCAGAAGGAGATAGGCTGGATGAAGGAGCGGCAAACCCTGCTCTCCTCTTTTCATGTATTTACCCATTGTGAGGAGAAGTACATCAGGAGTCTGATGGAGAAAAGGATTACCGCCATAGCCTTTGAGAAAATTCAAGATGAACACAACTGCTATCCTGCCGTAAGAAGCATGAGTGCAATTGCGGGGACCACCTGCATGCTCATCGCAGCAGAATACCTGAGTAACATGCGGGGTGGAAAAGGGGTCATGCTGGGTGGTGTTACAGGGATTACCCCCACAGAAGTAGTGATCCTGGGAGCCGGTACCGTGGCGGAATATGCGGTGAGAGCTGCCATGGGAGTAGGGTCGGAGGTAAAAGTATTTGATCACTCCATCCACAGGCTTCGGCGTTTACAGAATGCCGTGGGCCAGATGATTCCCACATCGATATACCATCCTAAGGTGATCCTGAAGGCTCTTCGGTCGGCTGATGTGCTGATCGGTGCCATAAGAAGAGAGGAACATCAACCCTACTTTTTTATCACCGAGGATATGGTGAAAGAGATGAAAAAGGGATCTGTCATCATCGATATCAGCATTGACAGAGGTGGTTGTATTGAAACCTCGGAGTTACGTACGCAGGTAGATCCGGTTTTTGTAAAACATGACGTCATACACTATTGTGTTCCCAATATCCCTTCCAGGGTGGCACGAACTGCTTCCATAGCCATAAGTAACGTTTTTGCTCCTATCATTGTGGGAATGGGACAATATGGGGGCACAAGCAAGCATTTGAAAGAGAATGTGGGCCTCAGACATGGTGTGTATATATACAAAGGAATATTGACCAGTGAAAGCGCAGGTGAACGCCTGGGGATCCCTTCCAAAGATATAGATCTGTTGATGGCAGCTTTTTAAAAGGTGAGGTGATGGGAGGTACGATGTTAAGATATACAATATGGGTTGTAGTTCTGTGGGTCGTAGTAAGTTGTAAAGCACTGCTAGGACCCGATCGAACAGGAGAGATTACGCTCAGTAGCGAAACCTTCAGTGAAAGCTATTACATTTATGGATACTCCTATGAGCGGGAGGATTACTACAGGTGGCCCTATCAGGGAGAGCCGGTTCCCGATATCATCAATGAAGGATATCTGATCCTTGAAGGAGGAGAACTTAGTTCCGTGCCTGGGTTTAATATTCCGGCACAAATGAATGGTTTTGCTCTGGCAGGAGAATTCAGTTCACTGGAGGAAGCGCGAGATTTTTATGATGGATATGCAGAGGTTGCTAATGATCTCCAGTTTGAAACTGTAAGTGATACTGTGGAGCTTTTCCAGGTTTGGATTCAAAAGACTTCCATTGATAATTATGTAAAATTATTGATAAAGGAGATTACAGTGTTTGAGAGTGAATTGGGCAAAATGAACAGTGAAGTCACCCTGGAATATACTTACCAGCCCAACGGTTCAACCACCTTCCCGGACTGACCTGATTTTTCTATTGTTTTCATAATAAACTTTATGTACGTTTGGACATGAATTTTGCACTTATTGGGTTTATATTCTACCTGGTGGTGATCCTGGTGGTTGGATTCATTACCTATCACATCAACAAATCGCATAAAGACTTTTTTCTTGCCGGCAGGAGGCTGAATCCCTGGGTTGTGGCATTTTCTGAGCGTGCCTCCGGCGAGAGTGCCTGGTTGTTACTCGGCCTGCCCGGAGCCGCATATGCTTCCGGATTAATGGAATTCTGGACCGCACTCGGATGTGTCGTGGGGATAATTTTCTACTGGTTTTTCATCGCAAGGGGACTCCGGGAAGAGACCGAACGTTCCGGAGCCATCACACTACCCACATATTTGGCTGCCAGGTTTGATAAGGGCCAGGCGGTGATCAGGGTTCTGGCCACCTTCATTATCATCTTTTTCTTTATTTTTTACCTGTCGGCCCAATTCAATGGAGCAGGAAAGATCCTGAATGTGACCTTTGGTCTGGACCAGACTACAGGAATGATCATAGGTGCGCTGGTTATCATCTTCTATACGATGATGGGAGGCTTCTTTGCTGTGGCGTGGACCGATATGGTTCAGGGAATCATCATGATTGGAACCCTGGTGGTGATTCCCCTGGTGGGGCTGGCTGAATTGAAACTGATCAGTGAGGGTGCCCAGCCTCTGGGAGAACTGGTGTCTCAGGAGGGACACCCGCTTATGTCCTTTACAGGGGGGAAGTCAGGCTGGGCAGCAGCAGCTTTGATCATAAGTGGACTGAGCTGGGCACTGGGGTATATGGGGCAACCCCACCTGCTCACCAGGTTTATGGCCATTAAAAAACCCGAGCAGATCAAAATTTCCAGACGTATAGCCATTGCCTGGGTTATTCCTGCTTTTTCGGGAGCTGTGATCATTGGATTGGTAGGTGCCGGACTGTACGAACAGGGAATGTTTGATGATATTGAAAAGGTAATGCCTCAGCTGGCCAATGAACTGTTGCCTGCATGGCTGGCAGGTATATTTGTGAGTGGAGCCATTGCAGCCATGATGTCAACAGCCGATAGCCAACTCCTGGTAATCAGCTCCTCCATCATAGAGGATTTCTTTCACCAAACTCTGGGCAGGGATGTGGGAGATGTATCCTTACTAAAGTACAGCAGGTATATTACCATCATTGTAGGGCTCATTGGTTTTACCATAGCTCTGACCTCGGATAAGCTGATCTTCTCCATGGTTTCCTATGCCTGGGCAGGATTAGGCTCTTCATTCGGACCGTTGATACTGCTTTTACTTACCTGGAAAAGGGTCACTTACCAGGGTGTGATTGCTGGATTGGCAACCGGATTTATTACTACAGTGGTCTGGTCTGAGATCAACGCGCTGGATGCGGTGATAAGTGTCAGGTTTGTCTCCTGGGTTCTGGCTTTCCTTGCCGTGTGGCTGGTAAGCAGAATGACAAGAAACCGCTCCTGAATCCCCGATAGCAGATGAGGATTTTGTATGATATAGCGATCCGATTTTATTGGCTGGGTGCATGGATAATCTCCCCATGGAACCGGAAGGCAAAGCTTTGGATGCAAGGAAGAAGAGGGTGGTATAGAAAAATGCGGCAGGCACTGGATCCGGGAGAACAAATTATCTGGTTCCATTGTGCTTCCCTGGGGGAGTTTGAACAGGGGCGTCCTGTTATGGAAGAGGTCCGACGGCAATTCCCCGATCATAAATTGCTGCTCACTTTTTTCTCTCCCTCGGGGTATGAAAAACGTAAATCGTACAGCGGGGCCGATCATGTAATGTATCTGCCGCTGGATACAAAGAGAAATGCCCGCCGATTTGTGAATTCTCTCCACCTGGAGTTGGTTATCTTCATTAAATATGAGTTTTGGTATCATTTCCTGCACCGGCTAAAGAAGCAGGGGATACCCCTCTATCTGGCATCCGGAAATTTCAGGACCGATCAGGTGTTTTTCAAATGGTATGGTGGGTGGTACAGGAGTTTCCTGGATTGTTTCTCACACATATTTGTGCAGCAGGATGCATCAAAGAAGTTGCTTGAAGTTGTGGGTGTTAAGCATGTTTCTGTGGCCGGTGACACACGATTTGACCGGGTTATGAAAGTAGCTGAAACCCCATATGAGAATGACCTGCTGCATGATTTTGCCGGGGATTCGACAGTGATTGTTGCCGGAAGCACCTGGGACAGGGATGAACAGATCCTGGAATATGCATTCCATGAGCTGTCTGCAGATATCAAATGGATCATTGCTCCCCATGAACTAGCGGAATCCCACCTAAGCAGATTGAAGAGGAGGTTTCCGAACTGTGTATTATTCACCTCAATGGAACAACACATCAAGTCAGATACCCGTGTCATTATTGTAGATACCATTGGTCACCTCTCTTACCTCTATCGGTATGGCACCCTTGCGTATATTGGTGGGGGATTTGGAAAAGGAATACACAACATTCTGGAGGCTGCGACTTACCGCATCCCTGTAATTTTCGGTCCGCAGTACAAGAAATTTCTGGAAGCCGTGGAATTGACTGACTTAGGGGGTGCCTTCCCGGTTCAGGATGATCAGGAAATGTTATTCACCATTCGTCAACAGCTGGAAAATCCAGAACTGTTGAAAACCTCCTCCGATATAGCCGGAAACTTTGTGTTGACAAGGGCTGGAGCTACATTAGACATATTAACCAGAGTGTGTAAAAAATTGGTATGACATATGTTGTAAAGTAGTTCTCCAGGCCGCTTTTCTTCTTATTTTTGTTCACTTGCTTACATTTTATGAAAAATCGCAACAATTTCTTAATCATTTCATAACATGCGTGAAGGTATCTCTACATATTTTCGCAGCATAACTATTTTTACCAAAACCTAATTTCTATGAAAACCTTAAAACGTGCATTACTCTCTTTTGCAGTCCTTGGACTGGCGATGGGGGTAATGGGTCAGGGTACGACCACCGCTGGGATGAACGGTCAGATCCTCGACGACAAATCCAGCCCACTTGCTGGTGCTACCGTGGTGGCAGTGCATGAACCCACAGGATCCCAGTTCGGGGCCATCACAGGAGAACAGGGATTTTTCCGTATTCCCAATATGAACATTGGAGGACCTTACACAGTAACTGTATCTTATGTGGGGTATGAGAATTTTGAGCAGAGTAACATCAGTCTGACCCTGGGACAAACTTTCCAGATCAATGTGGAACTGGGAATTACTGAAGTGGCCATTGCCGAAGTGGCCGTTGTGGGCCGGCGGGTCAAGGAATTTGATGTATTTGACGGAAACCGCACAGGTGCAGAAACTGTAGTGGGATCTGATCAGATCGCCGACCTTCCTTCAGTGAACAGGAACCTGGCCGATTTTACCCGGATGACCCCCCAGGCCATTGTGGATGGTAATGGTGCCATCTCCATTGCAGGTATTAACAACCGCTACAATGCCATCTCTTTCGACGGTGCGGTGAATAACGATGTATTCGGACTTTCACCCACTGGGACCAACGGGGGGCAGACCTACGGAACTCCTATCTCCATGGATGCCATCGAACAATTCCAGATCACACTGGCTCCATACGATGTACGTCAGTCAGGTTTCGCCGGGGCCAGCATTAACGCGGTAACCCGTAGTGGTTCTAACAAGGTGACCGGATCGGTTTACCATTTCTTCAGGAATGAAGGATTGGCCGGATTGACTCCCACTGATAATGAGGCTGTGGACAGGACCAAACTGCCTGAGTTCAGCTCAAAAACTTACGGATTCAGGGTAGGAGGTCCCATTGTAAAGAATAAAATATTCTTCTTCATTAATGGTGAAATGCAAAGGGAACAAACTCCCAAACCATTTAATTTTGCCGACTATAGCGGGGACAGTGACCAGAGCGCCGTTCAAGCCGTGGCTGACAAGCTGATGAATGATTTCGGGTATGATGCAGGTACCTTCCTTACTAAAAATGATGAGCTTAATTCCAATAAGCTGATTGCCAGGATCGACTGGAACATCAATCAGAAACACAAGTTGACCCTGAGGCATAGTTATACCAGCCTGGAGGCTATTAAAACCAACAGTTCCAGCTCCAGGTCACTGAATTTCTTAAATAATGCTCAATACTTTCCCAGTGTGACCAATTCCACAGCACTGGAACTGAAATCCAACCTGACTTCCAGCTCCAACAGCCTGGTGATTGGGTATACTACTGTTGGTGATGACAGGGATCCTTATGGAGACCCGTTCCCTGCTTTCAGGGTATATGACGGAAGCGGAACACTGTACTTTGGTTCTGAGCCTTATTCTACTGCAAACCAGCTGAATCAGGATGTATTGACCATTACCGATAATTACAGCATCTATAAAGGCAAGCATACCATTACAGTGGGTACCAACATTGAGCTTTCCTCTACCTATAACCTGTTTATGAGAAAGAACTTTGGTGAGTACAGGTACTCTTCGGTTGTTGACTTCATGACCATCGGAACCGGCGGTGAGGTACCGGCATACCAGTTTGAAAGAGGGTATTCACTGGTGGACAATATTACCGGTGACGGTTCTGCCGCAGCGGCCGACTTCAACATGCTGCAATGGGGGATCTATGCTCAGGATGAAATTCAGGTTTCACCTGATCTGAAGGTGACCCTCGGGATCCGTGCTGACATGCCCATGTTCCTGACTGAAACTCCGGTGGATGATCATTTCAATAATACAACCATTGCTTCCATTGAAGCTGCAGGATGGGATTTGGAAGGAGCACAGTCAGGTAAGATGCCCAAGTCTTCCTTTAACCTGTCACCCCGGATTGGTTTCAACTGGGATGCCTCAGGAGACAAATCCACCCAGCTTCGCGGGGGTGTAGGTATCTTTACTTCCCGTTTGCCTCTCGTATGGCCCGGTGGTTCTTATACCAACAGTGGTGTGGTAATCGGAGGTGTTTATCACCGCAGTTCATGGGGTACTCCTATCACATTCAGGTCCGAATGGGACAACCAGTATAAGGCGGCCGATTTCGGAGGTGCAGATGCTCCTTACGGGGGACAAATCGATCTCTTTGCATCGAACTTCAAATTTCCCCAGATGTTCCGTGCCAATCTGGCTGTGGACCAAAAATTGCCCTGGGGTATGATCGGAACTGTGGAAGTGCTCTACACCAAGACCCTGAATAATGTGCTCTATTTTAATGTGAACCGGGATCCCAATCCTGCCGAGAAGCTGGATGGTGCCGATAACCGGAACTATTTCTCAAGCGGCAGAATCGATGGTGACTATACGCGGGTAATGCTGGGAACCAATACCAACAAAGGGTATACATACAACATTACGACACAGTTACAGAAGCCATTTGACAACGGGTTGACTGCAAACCTGGCCTATACATTTGGACGTGCTATGGCGGTCAATGATGGTACTTCAAGTCAGAATAGCTCCCAGTGGAGATACATGGAGCATGTGCATGGACTGAACTACCTGGATCTAAGCGTTTCCGATTTCGATCTGGGACACAGGATCGTAGGATTTATCAACTACAAAGTGGATTGGCTCGACCACCTGACCACCTCTTTCTCCCTGTTCTACAACGGACAATCAGGAGATGTCTTCTCCTATGTATATAATGACGACGGAGACCTCAATGGTGAAGGTGAAAATGAAAGTAACCTGGTCTATGTGCCCGCTTCACAAGGCGAAATTGTATTCGCTGATGCAGCTACCGCAGGTGCTGAGTGGACGGCATTGGATAACTTCATTTCCAATGATCCTTACCTGAACTCGCGCAGGGGAGATTATGCTGAGCGTAATGGTGCACGTGCTCCTTTCAGTCATATCCTTGACTTTAAGTTTGCACAGGATATCTATGTATCAAGCGGAGACTACAAGCATACCCTTCAGTTGACTTTCGACCTTTTCAACCTGGGTAACCTGATTAACCCCAAGTGGGGACGTAAATATTACGTATCTTACAATTCTTTCTGGCTGCTTGATTTCGAAGGATTTGTGGATGAGGCCAATGGCGACTATACGCCCACCTTCTCCTTTGATGATCCGGGAGATGTCTGGGACATCGATGACATCGGTGTAAACAGTTCACGCTGGCAGGCCCAGATCGGACTCAGATATATCTTCTAGCAGTACGATTTTTTCGACTATTGAATAGAGGGTGTCTCAAAAGGATACCCTCTTTTTCGTTAGGTATACCTGTTCATTGCTT